>CAJCJE010000001.1 GCA_903970565.1 Candidatus Melainabacteria bacterium
CCGGGTCATCCCCGCCGAACTCGGTGAGCTGCCGGCGTTGCGCGACTACGACGACGCCGACGTGCTCAGCACGCTGGCCGGCCGGTTCGAGCAGCGGCAGTTCGCGCCGGGAGACGTGCTGGTCACCGAGGGCGAGCCGGCTGACCACGTGTTTCTGCTGGCGCACGGCCGGGTCAACAAGACCGGCGCCGGCAAGTACGGCGAGCAGACCGTTCTGGACGTATTGACCGGCGGCGACTACTTCGGTGAGCAGGTGCTCGTCGAAGGCGACGGCAACTGGGAGTTCACCGTCAAGGCGACCACCAGCGGCACGCTGCTGGCGCTGCCGAGGCGGGCGTTCGAGGAACTGACCGAGCAGTCGGAGTCACTGCGCGCGCAGATCGTGCTGTTCCAGGCGAGTGCGGCGGTGGAGTCCAACCGTAACGGTGAGGCGAGCATCGACCTGTCCTCGGGACACTCCGGTGAGACGGAACTGCCCGGCACGTTCGTGGACTACGACGAGTCCCCTCGGGAATACGAGCTGAGCGTCGCGCAGACCGTGCTCCGGGTGCACAGCCGGGTCGCCGACCTCTACAACGAACCGATGAACCAGACCGAGCAGCAGTTGCGGCTGACCATCGAGGCGCTGCGGGAGCGCCAGGAGTACGAACTGATCAACAACACCGACTTCGGGTTGCTGCACAACGCCGACCTCAGCCAGCGGATCGCGACGCACTCCGGGCCACCGACCCCGGACGACCTCGACGATCTGCTCACGCTGGTGTGGAAGGAGCCGGCGTTCCTGATGGCGCACCCGAAGGCCATCTCCGCGATCGGCCGGGAGTTCAACCGTCGCGGCCTGTACCCGGACAGTGTGGACGTCAACGGACACAAGGTGCCGGCGTGGCGCGGTATCCCGATCTTCCCGTGCAACAAGATCCCGATCACCGAGCAGCGCACCAGCTCCATTTTCCTGATGCGTACGGGCGAGCAGAACCAGGGCGTCGTCGGCCTGCACCAGACTGGCATTCCGGACGAGTACCAGCCGAGCCTTTCGGTGCGGTTCATGAACATCAGCGAAAAGGCGATCATCTCCTATCTGGTCAGTGCCTACTATTCGGCCGCCGTGCTGGTGCCGGATGCGTTGGCGGTCCTGGAGGACGTCGAAATCGGTCGCGAAGGCTGAGAAAACTCATGCGGCCCTTCCGGCCAGCGGATTCAGTCGTGCCGAGTTCGGCACGACTGAATCCGAATGCGATGGGGCGCGCGGACGCACGGCAGGACGTGGGCCCAGAACGTGGATCACGCCCTGCCGTGCGCCGCTCCCCGTCCGGAGGCCGCCGAGTTCGGCCTGCGCACCGACTGCTCCGGCCGGGGTCTTCGTCGCCGAGGATGCCCTGGTCGGGGCATCGGCCACCGTGTTGTCCCTCCACACACTTTTTCTCCCGCTGCTCGCCCGCTCGTCGGAATTGGAGTTGTAATCGATGACTGAGACCGTCCAGCCAGCCGCCGAGACGGAAAACGGTAGTGGGCAGTTGAGCCTCGGCACCGCGGCCGCGCGGAAACTGGCCACCACCACCAAGACCGTGCCGCAGATGCAGGGCATCACCCCTCGGTATCTGCTGCGCCAGCTGCCCTGGGTGCAGGCGGCGGGTGCGGTCTACCGGGTCAACCGCAGGCTCACCTACACCGTTGGCGACGGCCGGATCGAGTTCACCAACGTCGGCTCGCGGGTGCAGGTGATCCCGGCGGAACTCGGTGAACTGTCCCTGTTGAGCGGTTTCACCGACGAGTCGGTGCTGACCGCGTTGGCCGATCGGTTCGTGCAGCGCGAGTTCGCAGCCGGCGACATGCTCGTGGAGGCCGGCCAGCCGGCTGCCGAGGTGTTGCTGCTCGCGCACGGCAAGGCGAACAAGGTGGGCGAGGGCAAGTACGGCGACGAGGCGGTGCTGGGCTCCCTGGCCGACGGCGACCACTTCGGCGGGCACACCCTCGCGGTGGAGGACAGCCGCTGGGAGTACGGCGTGAAGGCGGTGACCCCGTGCATCGTGCTGAGCCTCACCCGGCAGGCCTTCCAGGAGGTCGCCGGTCGGTCCGACGCGCTGCGCGCGCAGGTCGAGACGTTTCTGAGCGCGCCGAGAGCGGCCCAGAACAAGCACGGTGAGGCCGAGATCGACCTGGCTTCCGGCCACGGCGGCGAGGTGGAACTGCCCGGCACGTTCGTCGACTACGACCTCGGCCCGCGTGAGTACGAACTGGCCGCCGCGCAGACGCTGCTGCGGGTGCACAGCCGGGTCGCCGACCTCTACAACAACCCGATGAACCAGACCGAGCAGCAGGTCCGGCTTACCATCGAGGCGTTGCGGGAGCGCCAGGAGTACGACCTGATCAACAACGCCGACTTCGGGTTGCTCAACAACGCCGACCTCAAGCAGCGCATCCCCACCCGTACCGGGCCGCCGACCCCGGACGACCTCGACGAGCTGCTCAGCCGGCGCCGGCAGTCCAAGTTCTTCCTGGCGCATCCGAAGGCGATCGCCGCGTTCGGCCGGGAGTGCAGCCGGCGCGGGATCTACCCGAGCACGACCGTGGTGGACGGGCGGCCGATGCAGGCCTGGCGCGGGGTGCCGCTGCTGCCCTGCGACAAGATCCCGATCAACGACGACAACACCACCTCGATCCTGGTGCTGCGTACCGGCGAGGACAACGGTGGCGTGATCGGTCTGCACCACGCGGGCATCCCGGACGAGGTGCAGCCGAGCGTGTCCGTGCGGTTCATGGGCATCAGTTCGAAGGCGATCCTGTCCTACCTGGTCAGCATCTACTACTCGGTCGCCGTTCTGGTACCGGACGCACTGGGTGTGCTGGAGCAGGTGGAACTGGGGCGCTGAACACCCGGCGGGTGGGAGGGACCTACCAAGCGTGATGGCCTGTCGGTAGCAGGTTCTAGACTTGCGCGGGTGGACACCGACCAAGATCATCCCGATCTGCTCGACGACGCGCCGCCGGCCGCGTCGCCCGGCACTGGCCAGACACCAGCGCCCGGCGACGCGGCCGAGGTGCTGCACCGGATCTTCGGCTACGACGCCTTCCGTGGCCAGCAGCGGGAGATCATCGAGCAGGTGGTCGGCGGCGGTGACGCGCTGGTGCTGATGCCGACCGGTGGCGGGAAGTCGCTGTGCTACCAGATCCCGGCGCTGGTCCGGCCGGGTGTCGGCGTGGTGGTCTCGCCGCTGATCGCGTTGATGCAGGACCAGGTGGACGCCTGCGCGGCGCTGGGTATCCGGGCCCGGTTCCTCAATTCCACCCAGGACCCGGACGAGCGCCGCGAGGTGGAGACCGCGTTCCTGGCCGGTGAACTGGACCTGCTCTACCTTGCCCCGGAACGGTTGCGCAACGAGTACACGCTGCGACTGCTGGATCGTGGGAAGATCGGGTTGTTCGCGATCGACGAGGCGCACTGTGTTTCGCAGTGGGGCCACGACTTCCGCCCGGACTATCTCAACCTCTCCACCCTGCACGAACGCTGGCCTTCGGTGCCGCGCATCGCGTTGACCGCGACGGCGACGAAGACCACCGCGGCGGAGATCGCGTTGCGGCTGAACCTGCAACAGGCCCGGCACTTCGTGTCGAGTTTCGATCGGCCGAACATCCAGTACCGGATCGTCGCGAAGAACGAACCCAGGCGACAGCTGCTGGAACTGTTGAAGACCGAACATGCCGGGGACGCCGGAATCGTCTACTGCCTGTCGAAGGCCTCGGTGGACAAGACCGCCGAGTTCCTGGTGCAGAACGGGATTTCCGCGCTGCCCTATCACGCCGGGCTGGATTCCAGGGTCCGGGCGGCCAACCAGTCCCGGTTCCTGCGCGAGGACGGCCTGGTGATGGTGGCGACCATCGCCTTCGGCATGGGTATCGACAAACCCGACGTGCGTTTCGTCGCCCATCTCGACCTGCCGAAGTCGGTCGAGGGCTACTACCAGGAGACCGGCCGCGCCGGCCGGGACGGGCTGCCCTCGACCGCGTGGCTGGCCTACGGCCTGCAAGACGTTGTGCAGCAACGCAAAATGATCGACTCCTCCGAGGGCGACGCCGCGCAGCGCCGCAAACTCGGCGCCCATCTGGAGGCGATGCTGGCGCTGTGCGAGACGGTGGAGTGCCGTCGAACGCGGCTGCTGGACTACTTCGGGCAGCAGGGCGATGCCTGCGGCAACTGCGACACCTGCCTGTCCCCACCGGAGTCCTGGGACGGCACGATCGCCGCGCAGAAGTTCCTGTCCACGGTGTTCCGACTGGCCAAGGAGCGGCGGCAGAAATTCGGCGCCGGCCAGGTCATCGACATCCTGCTCGGCCGCAAGACCGCGAAGGTCATCGAGCACGACCACGACTCGCTGACCGTGTTCGGGATCGGCGCCGACCTCTCCGAGCAGGAGTGGCGCGGGGTCGCCCGCCAGCTGCTGGCGGAGGGCCTGCTCACCGTCGAGGGCGACTACGGCACCCTGGTGCTCACCGAGGCCAGTAGTGAGGTGCTCGGCCGGCAGCGCACGGTGTCGCTGCGCCGGGAACCGGAGAAGGTCCGGGCCGCGCGTCCGGCCCGTTCCGGTTCCGGTAAGGGCAAGGCGGCCCCGGTCGAACTGCCGGAGTCGGCGGTGCCGGTGTTCGAGCAGTTGCGGGCCTGGCGGGCGGCGACCGCGAAGGAGCAGGGCGTGCCGGCGTATGTGATCT
>CAJCJE010000002.1 GCA_903970565.1 Candidatus Melainabacteria bacterium
ACCGACGACCCGGCGGCCGGCCTGGTCAGCGGGCTGGCCGCGCTGGCCGGTGACGCGCCGCGCGAGCTGCTGGACGCGCTGCGCGGCGCGCCGGCGAACTCGATGGAAGCGAAACTGTGGCGGACCAGGGCGCTGCTGGAACTCGGTGAGCTGCACGCGGCCGGCAAGGAGCTGGACTCCGCCGCCGTGCTCGACGCGCGCGGCGCCCCGGTGCCGGAAACGCCCTACGACTGGCGGATCAGCTGGTTCCGTGGCCTGCTCGGCCTGGCCGCGCGCCGGCCGAGGGACGCGCGGGTGGCCTTCGAGCACGTCTACGACATGGTGCCCGGTGAACTCGCGCCCAAGCTGGCACTCGCGGTCACCGCCGAACTGTGCGGCGACTTCTTCCCCGCCGCCCGGCTCTACGAACTGGTCTGGCGGACCGACCGGTCCTACGTGAGCGCGGCCTTCGGCCTGGCCAGGGTGTACCTGGCGCAGGGCGACCGGTCCGGCGCGCTGGACGTGCTGGAGCTGGTGCCCGAGCGCTCCAGCCACTATCTCGCCGCGCAGCTCGCGGTCATCGCGACCAGGACGAAGTGGACCTCGCCGGCGAAGATGGCCGAACGAGACCTGGTGGAGGCCGGCAACCGGCTGTCCCGGCTGAACATCGACCCGCGGCGGCGCGCCGGCCTCACTGCGGACGTGCTCACCGCCGCGCACGGCTGGGTGCAGGCCGGAGGCCCGAACGGCTCCCCGCCGGCCGGGCGGCCCTCGGTGCTCGGGGTGGCGCTGGCCGACCGGGAGCTGCGGGTCGGTCTGGAGAGCTGCTACCGGGCGATGGCGCGGTTGGCCGACACCGCCGAGCAACGGATCGAACTGGTCGACCGGGCCAACTCGATCCGTCCACGCACCCTCACCTGACGCCGTCCCAACGCACCCGAATGATCTTCAATTTCCGTTTTCGGGTGCTCTGAACTGGCGAGTCGTCGAAACGGTCGCCGGATCATCACGTCGCCGTTAACACGTCACGAATTGATTTCTGTTCGCGACAAGTGCCCAGCCCTCCAGGATATGGTTCTGCCGCCGTCACCGGCCAGCCCGGGTCACCACTCGGGACGAGGGGTCCGGTGAGGGTCCAGGAAGGGGTCGGCTGGCAGATGCGGCAGGGGTATGGCGATTTCTGAGCAAGCTGTGGCGAGTGCGGCCGTCGTGGGCGCGCGGCGGAGCACCGCACCTCGTCGACGCAAGGTGCCACGGGCGCTGTCCGGTCCGGCCGGCTACCTGTTCACCGCGCCGGCCCTGGCCATCTTCGCGGTGTTCACCATCCTGCCGACGATCTACACGCTCTACATCAGCCTGTTCAAGTGGAACTCGCTGAACATCTCCCGGTCGCGCTTCCTGGGCCTGAACAACTACCAGGAGTTGTTCACCGAGAACGACTTTCCGGTCAGCGCGCTCAACTCGCTCTACTTCACCGTCGCGATGGTGATCGGCGGCACGGCGATCTCGCTGGTCATCGCGCTGCTGGTGCAGCGGGCCGGGCGGTGGTTCGCGGCCACCAGGATCGCGGTGTTCACCCCCTACGTGACACCGCTGGTGGCCACCTCGATTGCCTGGATCTGGATTCTGAACCAGAAGTTCGGCCTGCTCAACCTGGCCCTGAGCGTGGTGGGCATCAACGGGGCGAACTGGCTGCTGTCCCCGACCTGGGCGATGCCCTCGGTGATCGCCTACAGCCTCTGGCACGAGGTCGGCTTCACCACGATCGTGTTTCTCGGCGGTCTGTCCGTGCTGTCCCCGGAACTCGGTGAGGCCGCGCGGGTGGACGGGGTGAACCGCTGGCAGGAGTTCTGGTACGTCACCTGGCCGCAGCTGCGTCCGGTGACCGTGTTCGTCATCACCATCACGATGATCATGTCATTGCAGGCTTTCACCCAGTTCTACGCGATGACGCAGGGTGGGCCGGGCACCGCGACCACCACGGTCAGCGTGCTGCTCTACGAGCAGATCGCCACCCGCACCGGCTACGGCGCGGCCATCGCGGTAGTGCTGTTCATCGTCACCGCCGCGCTGACCCTGATCCAACGCAAGACCTCCCGACCGTCGGCGATCGCCATCTGATCCGTGCCCGATTTCCCGTGTCCGATCCTGTGCCTGATCCCTGTGTCCGACTCGTTTTGCCCGCGCAACACACCTCCCGTAGGAACCAAGAAGAGGTTGGCATGTATAGCTTCACAACTGGGCGTCGCGGCCGAGTGCTCGGCGCCTCCGCGGTCGCCGTCGTCGCCGCCGCGCTCGCGGTGACCGGCTGTTCTAGCTCATCGTCGTCCACCCCGAGCGGTGCGAGCGCGTCGAACTGCTTCCTGTCCGGCACGAACAGCACCTCCAACGGCAGCTCGGCCACGGTCAGCGGCCCGGTCACCATCACCTTCATGGAGACCATGATCGGCGGCGCGCAGAAGCCGGCGATCGCGCACCTGACCGACGAGTTCGAGGCGGCCAACCCGAACATCAAGGTCACCCTGGAGGGTTCGCCGAACTACGACACCCTGGAGCAGAACGAGCGGGACGCGGTCGCCGCGCACAAGGCGCCGACCATCGGCCAGGCCTACGAGGGCGTGGTCGCCGACTTCGCCAACAGCGGCGTGATCGACCCGCTGAACTCCTACTTCAGCGGCGCGCGGAGCACCGCCCTGTCCAGCCTCTACAAGGG
>CAJCJE010000003.1 GCA_903970565.1 Candidatus Melainabacteria bacterium
CGGTGCCGGCGATGACCAGCCCGGCGCAGAACAGCGCGATCGAGGCCAGCAGCGGGGTACCCGGCCCGCGCCGGTCGGCCCAGCGGCCGGCCAGGGCCGAGCCGACCGCGCCGGCCGCCAGGAACGCGGTGATCGGCCAGGCGTAGAGGCGACCGCCGTGCAGGCTCGCGACGAGTGTCGGCAGCGCGGTGGCGACACCGAGGGATTCGAAGGCGAACAGCGTCATGACCGCGACCAGACCGACCGTGGTGAACCGGTGCGCGGGCGTCCACAACGTGCTGCGGGCGCGCCCGGACCGGACCGGTTTTCCCGGTCCCCCCGGTGGTTTCCCGGTCTCCTCGGTCGTTGTCATACCGTCATCGTGCAACCTCTACCCGGCTGGAGGTCCAGCGAATTTCCGCCGGGCGGGACGCTGGGCTCTCACCGTGGGAGGCGATACCTCGTGCCATGACACGATCGGGTTCACTATCGGAGAGTGGGCGCGGATCGGCACCGATGATGTCGGCCAGAACCCATATCATCTCCGACGAGCTGGCGGAAACCATTGACCGACAACGGTTTCCGCGCGCCACGCAGGCCGCCCAGGAGCAGAAGAAAGCGAGCACAGGATGGCTGATTCCGACGGTGCGGTCATTCTGCGGTTCCCGATCAGAGCGGGGATGCGGCCCCCGGCCGCGCCGCCCGCCGCCGACCGGCCCGATGCCGACTCCGATGCCGATGCCGTGCTGCCGGCCAGGAGAGCGCTCGCGCCGGTCGGGCCGCCGGTCGAGAAGGAGTCGGCATACGAACGGCTGGAGCGGCAGGCCCGCGCGAGGCGGAACGCGGCGAGCACCGTCCGCAAGCCGCCCACACCACGGCAGGCGCGGAAACCACCGGCCGCCGAGGCCACGACGAGCGAGGCGGGGCAGCACTCCGGTCTGGCGCGGATGCGGATCGCGATGGTGTACCTGCCCAACCGGCAAACCAGGAAGTACCCGGCCCAGCTGCCGAGGGAACTGCTGACCTGCATCGAGGACGACGGAAGTCTCCTGGCCGGCGGATACCATCCCTCCTCCGACCGGGAGCCGCGCTGGGTGACCTATCTCGACCGGCACGCGCAGGTCACCGTCGAGATCGACCGGCAGCCGGCGGTGACCATGTGGTCGACCGTGTTGCGCGAAGGGCCGGAACGGGATCGGTGCTACGCCGTCATGCTCGCGGACTGGCCCGGTATCGCCAGGTACGAGCGGCGCACCGGCCTGCTGCTGCCGGTCGTGCGACTCGATCCCGTCGACCCGACCGAACCGACCTGCTGACTCAGCCGGCGACGACTCCGTCGGCGGGAAGCGGTCGGGCGTGGGTGTGGTGTTCGCGCGGGGTGGGAATGCCGGGGCCGGCGAGGACGGCCGCGACGCGGGCCTGCGCCAGTGCGGCCAGTTCGCGTCGGTCGGCGGCGCGGCCGGGGGCGATCTCGTCGAGGACGTGCACCTCGACCACGAGCCCGCGCAGCCGGGCGGTGCGGCGGACGGAGTCCAGGAGGGTCTCCGCGCCGACGAAGGACGGCCAGGTGGTCCTGCGCCCGTCCGCGAGGCGGTAGCGCACGGCGAGCGGACGAACCGGGACACCGCCGTCGATGGCGGCCTGCAACAGCGCGGGACGGAACCGGCCGGCGGCAAGGCCGCACCAGGTGGTGCCCTCCGGGCAGACGTTCACCAGGGCGCCGCCGCGCAGCGCTTCGGCGAGTTCGGTGACGGTGTCCGGCAGCGCGCGCAGCCGGCCCCGGTCCAGGTAGACGGTGCCGGCCCTGCTCGCCAGCGGGCCGACGACCGGCCAGGCGCCGATCTCCCGTTTGGCCACCGACCGCATCGGACACACCGCGTTGACCACGACGATGTCCAACCACGACACATGGTTGGACACGACGAGCGCGCCCCGACCAGGGCCGTCCCGTCGGGCGGGCGCGAAGGCGGGATCGCCGTGTATTTCCAGCCTGGCCCCGAAGGCGTGCAGCATCGCGGTGAACACCCGGCGCAGCAGCGTGGCCCTTGACCGTCCACGCAGGACGATCAGGAACGGCGCGACCAGCAGACAGGCCAGCAGGACGAACCCGGCCCTGGTGAGTCGGCCGGCCCGGCGCGGGAGGCCGACGGTGGGCATGGTCGCGGCATGGCAGCCGGGGCCGCAGGGTGAGGTCGGCATCCAGGCGTGGGTGGGCTCGGGCAACGGCACAACGGTGGGAGTGAGCATGGCTAGCGGCCCTCGCCGAGGAAGAAGCGCAGGTAGCGCTGGTCGATACGGTCCATCGACAGCAGCACGAAGAAGTCCGCGACGCCGAAGTCGGCATCCAGGGCGGGCGGCCCGCAGATCCAGGCGCCGAGGCGAAGGTAGCCGCGCAGCAGCGGCGGGATGACGGCCTTGGCGGGCCGGGGCGCGGCGCCGACGTGCCAGGGTTCGCGGGGGCGGACCCGGTGCTCGGCGGGGGCGTAGTGCTTCGCGGAGACGACATCCCAGACGCCGGCAGCCAGTTCGCCGCCGTCGTGCAGCGGGACCGAGGCGCAGCCGGCCAGCCAGGAATGGCCCGACAGCAGCATGTAGCGGGCGATGCCGGCCCAGACCAGGCCGACGACGGCACCGCCGCGGTGGTCGGGATGCACGCAGGAGCGGCCGGTCTCCACCAGCGCACCGCGCACGCCGGCCAGCGCGCCGAGGTCGAATTCGCCGTCGGAGTAGAGCTTTCCGGCCGCCGCGGCGCGTTGCGGGGGCAACATCCGGTAGGTGCCGACGATCTCGCCGGTCGGGTCGTGCCGGACCACGAGGTGGTCGCAGAACTCGTCGAATTCGTCGACGTCCAGTCCTGGTGTCCGGCTGTGCAGGTTGGCGCCCATCTCCTCGGCGAACACCTGGTGGCGCAACCGCTGCGCGGCGCGGACCTCGGCATCGCAGCCGGCGACCAGCAGCGAGTAGTGCGCACCACCGGCCTCGCCCGCGGTCGCGGTGTCGTGGACGGACGGGCCGGCAGCGGAGTTGGCTGCCGTGCTCACGAGCAGTTCTGACTGCGCCATGTGTCTGGTCTACGGCGCGGTTGGCAACCGTCAGAAGACCCAACCGGTAGCAGAAAGATGGAAACTCGGTTAATGACCGGTTCCGGACAGCGTTTCGGGGCGGTCTTCACCGTGTCGTCACGGAAAGACCGCCCCGAACTCGCGGGCTGTTGGCTGATCAGCCCTTGCGCTTGCTGACTTCCTCGGTGAGCTGCGGCGCCACCTTGAAGAGGTCCCCGACGATACCGAAGTCGGAAACCTCGAAGATCGGCGCTTCCGGGTCCTTGTTCACCGCGATGATCGTCTTGGAGGTCTGCATTCCGGCGCGGTGCTGAATAGCGCCGGAGATACCCAGGGCGATGTAGAGCTGCGGGGAGACCGTCTTACCGGTCTGGCCCACCTGGAACTGGTGCGGGTAGTAGCCGGAGTCGACGGCCGCGCGTGAGGCGCCGACGGCCGCGCCGAGCGAGTCGGCGAGGGCTTCCACGACGGAGAAGCTCTCCGAGCTGCCGACGCCACGGCCACCGGAGACGACCACGTTGGCGTCGGTCAGTTCCGGACGGTCGCCGCCCTCGATGGGTTCGCGGCCGAGCACCTTGGTGGCCTTGGCCTCCTGCACCGCGGGGACCTCGACGCTCGCGGAGTCCGCGGCGCCGTCGGCGGCCTCGGCATCCAGTGCGCCGGGGCGCAGCGTGATCACCGGGATGCCCTGGCTGACCTTGGAGTGCACGGTGTAGGCGCCACCGAAGATGGACTGCGTGCCGGTGCCTTCGGCGTCGACGTCGATCACGTCGACGAGCAGTCCGGCACCCAGCCGCACGGCCAGCCGGCCGGCGACCTCCTTGCCCTCCGCCGAACCGGCGATCAGCACGGCCGCCGGACTCGCCGAACCGGCGACGGCGGCGAGCGCGTCGACCTTCGGCGTGACCAGATAGCCGGCCGCGTCGTCGGACTCGGCGGCATAGACCTTGGCCGCGCCGTAGCCGGCCAGCGCGTCGCGCACCTTGGCTGCCGTGCCGGGTGCGGCGACCACGACGGCGGAGGGCTCGCCGAGCCGGCGGGCGGCGGTCAGCAACTCGAAGGTGACCTTCTTGACCTCGCCGTCGAGGAGCTCAACGAGGACCAGTACCTCGGACATGGTGTGTATCTCCTGCTCGACTCGGGTCTTTAGATCAGCTTCTGGGCGATGAGGTACTCGGCGATCTTCGTGCCGCCGCTACCGTCGTCCTCGGCCTTCTCGCCGGAGGTGCGCGGTGGCTTGGGAGCCACGTCCAACACCGTCGACCAGGCGTTGGCCAGGCCGATCTCGCCCGCGTCGATGCCGAGGTCGGCAACGGTGAGGGTGCTGACCGGCTTTTTCTTGGCGGCCATGATCCCCTTGAAGGAGGGGTAGCGCGGCTCGTTGATCTTCTCCGAGACGCTGATCACCGCGGGCAGGCTGGCCTGCAAGTGGGTCAGCCCCTCGTCGGTGGTCTCCCGCTCGACCTTCACCACGCCGCCGTCGATCTCGACCTTGCGGGCGTGGGTGAGCTGGGGCAGCCCGAGGAGTTCGGCGATGATCGCCGGTACCGTGCCGGAGGTGCCGTCGGTGGCCTCGTTGCCGGCGATGACCAGGTCGACGTCGTCGACGGTGCCGATCGCCTTGGCCAGGACCTTCGCGGTCTGCAACACGTCGGCGCCGTGCAGCGAATCGTCGCTGACGTGCACCGCGGAGTCCGCGCCCATCGACAGCGCCTTGCGGATGGCCTCGGTGGCCCGCGCCGGACCGACGCACAGCACGGTGACGTTCCCGCCCTGCGCCTCCTTGATCAACAGCGCCTCTTCGACGGCGCGCTCGTTGATCTCGTCCAGCACGGCGTCGGCCGAGTCGCGGTCGAGGGTGTGATCGGCGTCGTGCAGCTTGCGCTCGGAGTAGGTGTCGGGCACCTGCTTCACCAGAACAACGATGTTCATGGGCCTCGTTCGACCTCCTGAGAAAGTAACCGCCAGGCATGTGTTCACGGTGGCGGATGGCGTGTCGCCGGTTGGCCCGACCTTGCCACGTCGCTTCCGGGTTGGCGAGCCAAACTCCCCGGAAGGCGAGTTAGCGCACAACACCCACCGACACCAGAAATGTTACTCGCCAGTAGCCCACTGGCAACCCAACCCTCCCCTTGCGGACGGTGACCATCCTCACCCACGAGCGCCGGCAGCGGCGCGCGGCGCGCGGCGCGGCTCACCAGGCCGGGGAGTGGGCCCTATATCGCCCAACGCGGCAAGGGCGTTACTGTCCTCTGGCATGGCCGGCTACGTCACGGTTGTGACCGACTCCACCGCATGTCTGCCAGCCGATCTGGCGGCGAAGTGGGGCATCTCCATCGTGCAGCAGCAACTGCATGTCGGTGATCATCTCGACGACGAGGCGCGGATCGCCCAGCGGACCCTGCTCAAGGCGTTCGCCGACGGCACGCCCCTGTCGACCTCGCCGCCCGACCCCGGCGCGTTCTTCTGGGCCTACCAGGACGCGGTGCACCAGGGCGCCAGCGCGGTGGTGTCCATCCACATCTCCGGCAAGCTGTCCAAGACCACCGACATGGCGAAGTTCGGCGCGGCCGAATCGCGGATACCGGTGCACGTGGTGGACGCCGGCACGGCCGGGATGAGCCTGGGCTACGCGGTACTGGCCGCCGCGCGGATCGCCAACGCCGGCGGCAACGTGGCGGCGGTGATCGGCGCGGCGAGCCGGCGGAGTTCGCAGGCGGTCGAGCTGATCCACGTGGAAACCCTGGAGTACCTGCGCCGGGGCGGCCGGATCGGCGCGGCGGCGCACGTGATCGGCACCGCGCTGTCGGTGAAACCACTGCTCACCGTGCGGCACGGGGAGATCGTGCCGCTGGCGCGGACCATCGGCACCGAACGGGCGCTGCGCAAACTCGTGGACACCGCGGTGGCGAAGGCCGGCAACGCGCCGGTGGACATCGCAGTGGAGCACTTCGGCGCGGAGCGACGGGCCAGGCAGGTGCTGGACCAGCTGCGCGAACGGGTGCCCAACCTCAACCAGGTCAACCTGGTCGGGGTGAGCGCGATCATCGCGGTCCACGTGGGACCGGGTGGCATCGGCATCACGATCTCGCCGGCCGAAGGCATGTCGGCGAGATCGTGATGCCCGGCCCGGAGCAACGAGTCCGGATCGGATATCGGCGGGGATCAGCGGAGACGGGCCGGTCGGCTCAGAATCCGGTGAGGCCCTTCGGGGTGCCCAGACCGGTCGGGCCGTC
>CAJCJE010000004.1 GCA_903970565.1 Candidatus Melainabacteria bacterium
CACCAGCACCGGTGCGGGGGCGGTACGAGCCAGCGCGAGGCCGGCGAAGGCAAGCCCGCCGATGAGCAGGCCCACGGCCAGATGAGGCCGGATTCGTCTCGGGTCGAGCATGGTGCCCAGCGCACCGGCGCCGAACACCTCGCCCAGCACGTAGACGGCAGCCAGCGCGGCGCCCAGGGTGTAGCCACCCGGTGACTGGCGGACCAGAAAGACGCTGCCGAGTGGGGCCATGGCGATCGGCAGTTTCCCCGCGACCGACACGGCGCCCCAGGTCAGCACTTTCTTCGTTATCAGCCTGTGGTAGCTCATCGAATCCCCTCTGCTCTACCCGGCGGGAGTGGTGGCGAACGTGCCGGCGAACTCTCGCTCGATTCGTTCCGCCTCGGCCACGCTCTGCGCCACCACCAGATATTCGCCGAATCCACCGTCCGGACCGTTGTCGTCGACCGTGATCAGTACACCACTCCGCGTGCGCGGATTATAGGCGAGGTCACGTTCATTGAGGCGTCTGATGGTCTCGTCGAACGTGGGGAAGGTGCAGCGGCGCAATTCGATCAGCACGCGGTCGTGAAAGTAGTCTCCGCCGACGAGCCGCTCGCCGATGTGGTGGATGTGGCTGGAGCCGCCGACCCGGCCGTTGAACTCGTTGATCAGAATCCGTTCGTCCGGTGTGACGATCGCGTCGATGCTCACCGTGCCCCGGTAGCCCATTGCGAACAGCGGCTCACACAACAGCGACGCCTGATCGAGGAAGCCGGGGAATCGCGGGAGATCGGCCGAGGGCGCCGGCACGATCAGACCGTTGATGACCGGCATCATCCGCATCTCGCCGTGGCCGACGAACTCGACGCCCTTGTCGGTGATCACCACCTCGGCGTAGATCGGCGCGGAGTCCGGGATGTAGTGCTCGATCACCACCCGCCGCCTGCCGTTCTCGGTGTACCAGGCCCAGCGTTGCGCGAGGTACGCGGTGAGCGCGGCCCGGTCGTTGATCACCTCGGTGTGGTGGGCACCGATCGGCCGCACGCCCGCTACGGGACTGATGATCTCGTTGCCGAAGCCGGCCACGTGAAAGTCCTGCTTGACGATGGCGCAGCGGCCCGAGGAGAGGTACGACCAGATCATGTCCCCGGCCACATCGCGATCGCCGGTGACGCCGCCGTCGGCCACGGCGATTCCGGTGCCACCCGCGAGCGCGCGGAACGTCGCCTTGCTGTTGATCAGCTCCCCGCCGCCCTGGTCGACGAAGCCGAAGCCGGGTGTGCCGGCGTCGAGCCCGAGCGCGTGGACCAGTTCGACCACGGCGCTGTCGAAATGGAAGGGCAGCGCGTTGTCGATGCCGTGCTCGGCCACCAGGTCGCGCAGGGCGGCCACGAACGCCGGCTTCCTGAGGCGGTCACGGGAGAGCATGTCGTAGCCGAGCCGGCCGGGCGGGGGAACCACGACCTTCAGCTCGAACCCGAGCTGTTCACTCGCGTAACGCAGGAAAGCCGGATCGGGCTCTGCCGGAAGTACGACGATGTCGCCGCGTTGCGCGCTCCACACCATCCGGCTGGCCTGATTGGCCACGTATCGCCGGTACTCGGGTGCCAGCGCGGCCAGGTCGCCGACCATCTCCTCGGTCCGTTGATTGCTGATCACCAGCGTTCCCATGATTTCCCTTCCGTTGTTCTTCTCGGCTCAGGCCGTACGCATCGCGGCGTGGGATTCGGTGAGCAGCGCGGACAGCGTGTCGGCGAGGATGTCCAGACCGTCCGGGCTGAGCACGGACTCGGGATGGAACTGCAAGGAGCACAACGCGGGCCCGCGCAACGCGTGTACCTCTCCGGTGACGGGGTCACGGCTGACCTCCACGCCGTTGGCCTCGTCGGCCGGGCTGATCGCGGCGAAGGTGTTGTAGAAGCCCACCCTCCGCGACGTGCCGAACAGGTCGATCTCGCGTTGCCGGCCCTGGTTGGGGCTGTCCTTGCGGATCACGTCGAACCCGATCAGTCCACTGAGGACCTGGTGGCCGAGGCAGACCGACAACAGCGGTATGCCTTCGGCCAGGACGCGCCGGATGATCGCGCGCAGTATGGCGATCTTGGGGTCAGCGAGGTCGCGCGGATCGCCGGGTCCGGGGCCGACCAGCACGAGGTCGTGTGCCGAAGGGTCCATCGCCTCGTCGAACCGGCGGATGACGATCTCCGCGCCCAGTGCGTTGAGCTGGTGGCCCAGCATCGCCGTGAACGTGTCCTCGGCGTCCACCAGCAAGATCCTGACTCCCAGGAGGCCGGGAACCGGGCGCTGCCTGGCCGAGGGCGAACGGAACCAGAACTCCGCCAGCGGGGCGTTGCGCCGGCGCAACGCGGACACCACGTCGGGATGGGTGCCGAGCCGGGCGCCACCGTCGGAGACGCGGGCGTCGAGCGCGCCGCGAAAGGCGCCGAGCACCCCCGCGGTTTTGGCCACGGTCTCGGCGGCCTCGGCATCGGGGTCGGAGTGGCGCACGAGCGTCGCGCCGACCCCGATCCGGACGGTGCCCGCCCGGTCGATCTCCGCGCAGCGGATGAGGATCGCGGAATCCAGCTCGTTCCTGCCGATCAGTGCCACGACACCGCTGTAGTGGCCGCGACCGCCGTGTTCGTGCCGGCGTAGTACGTGGCAGGCGCTCTCCAGTGGGCTGCCGGTCACGGTCGGCGCGAACATCGTCTCGCGGAGGATGTCGCGCGGGTCGTGGGTGCTTCGCCCCTCGATCAGGTACTCGGTGTGCGAGAGCCGGGCCATCTCCTTGAGGTACGGGCCGATGATCCGGCCGCCGCCGTCGCAGATCCGGCCGAGCATCTTCAGTTCCTCGTCGAGCACCATGTACAGCTCCTCGGTTTCCTTGCGGTCGCCGAGAAAACGCAGTGTGCCGGATACGGTCGGGCCGGACTCCGGGTAGCGGAACGTGCCGCTGATCGGGTTCATCGTGACCGTCTGGTCCCGCACGCTGACGTGCCGTTCTGGGCTGGCGCCGACGAACACGTGCCCGTCGGTGCACACCAGGAATGTCCAGTAGGCGCCCTGCTCACCGGCGAGCAGGCGGCGGAACACGGTGAGTCCGACCTCGGGCGGCAGGTCGGGAATCCGGGCCAGGAACGAGCGCTTGATCACGAAGTTGGCCCCGGTTCCCTGGCCGATCTCCTCGGCGATGATCCGTCGGACGATCTCGGCGTAGGTTTCGTCGTCGACGTCGAACCGTTCCCCGGTCAGGGAGATGTGCGTGTCGGGCAGCAGGCGCAGCACGTCTGCGCGCGGCAGTTCGACGTGTTCCCGTACCGACATCGCCAGCAGTTCGGCGCCGTCGTCGGTGCATTCGAAACCGCGTTCGGCGATCTGCCGGTAGGGGATCAGCGCCAGCACCTCCGGCTCACCGGTCCGCACCGGCACCGGCAGGTCGGCCAGCGTGGCCGGCCGCGTGACGTCGCCCGCCAGCACTTCGACGACATCTCCTGGCGTCGATCCCGGTCGGTGTATCAACGCATAGGAATTTTCCCGGCCGGCAAGAACAGCATCGAAAAGCGTGCTCACGTCTTTTTCCCCCCGGTGCTGGCGACGTTATCGACGTTAGGGCGGCCGGGGCTCGCGCGGAACTACCCAGGCGAGCCGTTGGCGAATGGGCAGGTCCCCGTGGACTACCCGCACGAGTAGTCGGGTGGTCGGGAAAAGCGTTCTACATTTCGAAGGACATCCACTGGACGAGTGCAATGGAGGCATCGTGTCCGTCACCACTGCCGGAATTCCGGTAACCGACGACGAGATATTCCGGGTTCACCGTGGCGGCAAACTCACGGTGGAGGCCACCGAATCGCTCACCGATGCCCGCGCGCTGTCGATCGCGTACACCCCGGGAGTCGCCAGGGTGAGCCTGGCAATAGCCGACCGGCCCGAACGAGTCGCCGACTACACGTGGGCGAGCCGCCTGGTGGCGGTCGTCACCGACGGAACCGCGGTGCTCGGCCTCGGCAACGTCGGCCCGCGTGCCTCCCTGCCGGTCATGGAGGGCAAGGCCGCGCTGTTCCGCACGTTCGCCGGGCTCAACGCGATCCCGCTGGCGCTGGACACGACGGATGTGGACGAGATCGTGGCGACGCTGGTCCGGCTGCGCCCATCGTTCGGTGCGGTCAGTCTGGAAGACGTCGCGGCGCCGCGCTGCTTCGAACTGGAGGCCAAGCTGATCGAAGCGCTCGACTGCCCGGTCATGCACGACGACCAGCACGGCACGGCCATCGTGACACTCGCCGGACTGCGCGGTGCGGCCAGGCTGCTCGGCAGGCCGCTGGAGCGCATTCGCGTGGTGGTCCTCGGCGCCGGTGCCGCCGGCATCGCGTGCGCACGTCTGCTGCACGCCAGTGGCGTCGGTGAGGTCACCGTGCTCGACTCGCGCGGCATCCTGTTCCCGGGCCGTCCCGGGCTCAACCCGGTCAAGGCCGAACTGGCGGAACTGACCAACCCGCACGGCCGGCGCGGTGGCGTCGCCGAGGCGTTGCGCGGCGCGAGCGCGCTGATCGGTGTCTCCTCGTCCCAGGTGCCGGCCGAGGCTTTGGCGGCGATGGCACCGGACCCCATCGTGTTCGCGCTGTCCAACCCACGACCGGAGGTGGACCCGGTGTCGGCCAAGCGATACGCCGCCGTCGTCGGCACCGGCGGCAGCGACTTTCCCAATCAGATCAACAATGTGCTGGCTTCTCCCGGTGTTTTCCTGGGTGCGCTGAACGCGGGCGCGCCCCGCATCACGCAACGCATGAAGCTGGCCGCGACCGAGGCCATCGCGGCGATCGCGGCCGAGGACCTGGCGGCCGACCGGGTGATCCCCAGCGTGCTGGACCCCAGGGTGACGCCGGCGGTGGCGGACGCGGTTGCCCGAGCGGCCCAGTAGTAGGTTCTGGTCGGTTCCGGACAACTAATCGCCCATGTCGTTGCGGCACATGGCTTGTGGTGAGCGCGTCCTACTTGGACGAGTAGTGGGCCGCCGGACGCCGTGGCATTACGGTTGTCCTGTACCCACAACGAGCGAACGGGAGAACTCGTGATCGGGGAAACGCTGGCCGATGACGAACTGACCGAGGTGGCCACACTACCGGCGCGGCAACAGCCGGAATGGGGTGAGGAATGGCTCGTCGACAAGGTGCGTGCGGACCTCGCGGAGCTGCCCGGCCTGGTCACCTGGGACGAGGTCAGGTCGCTGCGCCGCACGCTCGCGGAGGTCGCCGCGGGCCGGATGCAGGTGATCCAGGCCGGTGACTGCGCGGAGGACCCGGCCGAGTGCGTACCGGATGCGCTCAGCGGCAAGCTGGGTGTGCTCGACGCGATCAGTGGCGTCATGCGGGTCAATTCGCGTCTGCCCGTGGTGCGCGTCGGCCGGTTCGCCGGACAGTTCGCCAAACCGCGTTCCACACCAACGGAGTTGGTCGGCGGCATCGAGTTGCCCGTGTTTCGCGGCCACCTGGTCAACGATCCCAGGCCGGACCGAGCCGCCCGCCAACCAGACCCGTTGCGGATGCTCGACTGCTATCGCGCCGCCCGCGACGCGATGGATTTCCTGCGCGGGCGCGGCGGAACCTGGACACCGGCCCCGGACCCCGCTGTCTGGACCAGCCATGAGGCACTGGTACTCGACTACGAACTGCCACTGGTCCGCAGGTCGTCGGACGGCAGGCTGCTGCTGACCTCCACGCACTGGCCGTGGGTCGGCGAACGTACCCGTCAGCTCGACGGCGCGCACGTCGCACTGCTGGCCGGCGTCAGCAACCCGGTCGCCTGCAAGGTCGGCCCGGGGATGACCTCGGCAGAACTGGCAGGGCTGTGCGAGCGGCTGGACCCCGACCGGGTTCCGGGGAGGCTCACCCTGATCTCGCGCACCGGCGCGGCCGGGGTGACCGAGATACTGCCACCGTTGGTGGCGGCCGTGCGCGCCGAGGGACATCCGGTGATCTGGCTGTGCGATCCGATGCACGGCAAC
>CAJCJE010000005.1 GCA_903970565.1 Candidatus Melainabacteria bacterium
CGCCGGCGCCGTCGACGATCTCCAGCTCTCCGTCGCACGACTGATGGCCGAGGGCCTCACCGACGAGGTCGTCGCCCGACGCCTGGGCATGTCGGTACGCACCTGCCGCCGGCACATCGCCGCCCTGTTGCAGAACCTGGACGCGGTGAGCCGATTCCAGGCCGGGGTCCAGGCCGCCAGCCGCTTCACCATGAACGGCGCGGCCACCGCCTGAACCTTGCTCAGCTCAACCTCGACTCACCACGATCATTTGCTGGACAGAACATCGAGCGGTTTGCCGGGTTCGTCGACGTAGATTTCCTGGCGGTCAGGCGTGACGGTCAGTCCCAGGCGTGACCAGCCGGGCCTGCCAACCCCGGTCCCACTCCTGGTGCGCGCGTTCGAGCTGCTACCACGGACGTACCGGACCGGTCTCGGCCACGATGTGCGCGCCGTTGGTGTCGGCGAGCGAGATTTCGGCGCGGGAACCGTCCGGGGTGGCGATACTGACCGCCTCGGGGCCATGCTGGGGGTCGCTGCCGGTATGGCCGAGTCGGTAGTGGCCGTGCCAGGGGCATGGCGCAGTTCCATGAACGCGGCCTGTCCGGTATCGAACATGCCTTCGGCCCGGTCGGTTGCGGTGCGGGTGAGGCGAACAAGATTGCCTCCGGCCAGGCCGACAGGTGGATGCTGATGTGGGAGCGGACGCTCATCCGCAACAGGTGGTGCAGTTGATCGGACATGGTCCGCTGCGTGCCGACTGGTAGGTGCAACGCAAACTCGCTGATATAGAAGGTGTATTGCGGGAGTTTCGTTCGACTGAACACGGTCTGGCGGCTCAGGCGGTTGGTCAGGAATGCCTCGGTGCCATCGGTCGGCGCGTTCGCCATTCGGGCGATAACCGCCCGCGCGTACGCCTCGGTCTGCAACAACACCGGCACCATCGCGACCTGAAATTCCACCGTCCGGAGCGACTTCCGAAGATGATCGATCACCGTTCGGTCCAGTTCCTCGTTCACCCAACCGGGCGCGTTCTGGTCCCTGGTCAGCTGAAGCAGCCGGTCCCGCTCGGCGCCGACAATCCCGTACAGGGCCAGCAGCGCGGAGACCTCGATCTCGGTGGCGCCGAGCTTTCCCGTGATCAGCCGTGATACTCGACTTTCCGACCAGCTCAGCAGCTCCGCCGTCGCTTTGCCGTTCAGTTTGGCGCCGCGCATCGCCGCCCGCAGGGCATCGCCCAACTGCCGACTCCGTACCGTCGACCGCTCCTCGGTCATGACATCCATTCCTGATCTTCGTCGCGCCGGCCAAAGAGAACGACACGCCGGCGGTCCAGACGCACTCGTCTTTCGGAAGCGGTCGATGGTGGCAACCGATCCGGGACGGGCAGCCCGCAGACCTGATCAGATGCTCCGGTCGACCGTTTCATGGGCGATGACGGTCCGGGGTGCGGTCGCGGCATCCGTCGCGGGCACCTCCCGTCAACCACACCCGTCACCCATCTGGCTGACAACTGTGTCCCGGCCGTCATGACCGCCTCCATAGCCGACTCATCGGCGCTGCCAACGCTGCCTGCTCGGTCGCGCGTTTCGGGCCATCCATTCACTCACACCGTCCGTCATTCTTCGTCACTCAACGTGAAACAATGACGTCTGAGTAGCACCTGAACCGCCACGGAAACGCCACACCCACGCCGGTTGATTGATCTTCGGCCCGGTGTCAGGCTCTACTGGTAGCCAAGCGAACGAAGGGAGCGACCACCATGAGCGAGGAGCAACCAGCACGCATCGGCTTCCGTGTCGCTGAACTGCGGAAAATACATGGTGCTACCCAGCGTGCGTTGGCCCTGCGGGCGAGTGTGTCCTACTCCCTGCTGCGTAAGGTCGAGCGCGGCGCACCTGGCCGAGGCTCAGGCACTAGCCGCGCCAGGCCAGGCCAGGAAGAAGCCAACTTCTACGGCACCAAGTTCGGCATCCCCAACGTCGATAGCCACCGAGTCGCCATACCCGTGGAACTGGCTGACGGCACCACCGCGATCAACCGAGCCACCTCGATTCGCCTGCCCAGCGACACCGCTCCCAGCCGCGCCGGGCATTATTGGATTGACCTCAGCTGTGGCTGGCTGTTGCACGGCAACCGCGCCCGAGCCCTGGAATCCCTGCACACCGCGCGCCGGATCGCACCCCAGCTGACCCGATACCACCCGCAGGTCCACGAAACCGTCCACGCGCTTGCTGCTCGGGATATTCGCTCGACCGGCAGCCTGGCCCACTTTGCCGCGTGGTGCGGCATCCGACGCTGAATATCGGAGACCATGAACGACAACGGTCAACCCGTCCTGTACGCCATTGTCACCGGCTCACCCGCCGCCCGCGATGTCAGCAAGCTGGTCGATCTGGCCCAGGCCGACGGCTGGGACGTATGCGTGATCGCCTCACCCAACGGCCGCCAGTTCATCGATACCGAAGCCCTGGCCGCGAAAACCGGGCACACCGTCCGCAGCCAGTACAAGGAACCCGACGCGCCCGATGTCCTGCCCCCGGCCGACGCGATGATCGTCGCGCCGATCACCTGCAACTCCCTGGCGAAGTGGGCCGCCGGCATCTCCGACACCCTCCCGCTGGGCCTGCTCGTCGAAGCGGTGGGCAAACACCAACCCGTCGTCGCCATGCCCTTCTCGAACTGGGCACAGATCAGCTTCCCCGCCGTCCAGGACGCCATCCACACACTCGAAGGCTGGGGCGTCACCGTGTTGGTCGGCGACCAGGTTTACAAGCAACACGAACCCGGCACCGGCGAACGCTACATCCATTTGTTCCCCTGGCACCTCGCCTGGCAAGCACTCCAGGACCACCCCTGGCGAACATGACCAGCATCCGCTGAACGTCAAGCCCGAACCACTCCTGCGCGGCCGGGCAGTCTGCCGCTCGGCACAACACGAGGTGGGGCGGAGGCTGGCGGCGTTGGTACCGACCGGGACCGAGGTGCCGGCCAGGTTGGAGATGGCTGAGAGTTGTCCTCGCTACGCCACCACTGGGGCGTAGCAGGAAGTGCGGCACGCTAGTTCACCGAGTGTGAACTTCTCCGTCCTCACTGGACATAGCGATACTCCTTGCGCACGGCCGACGCAGAACTGACATCAAGGTCCGACGGGACCACGCTGGCCAGCCGTGCCCACGGTGGCACGCTCGGTTCTGACTGGTCATTGCGGTCGAGTACGTCGCCCCGAATCGTCGGGAGGGCGGCTGTGTCCGAATCTGCGGAAGATCCGCAGCGCGACGAGGACGAGGTTGTCCTGCTCGCTCGGCGCCGTGCCAACGATTTTGATTGCCGGGATGCTCGGCGCGCTAGGCTGGTGTCGACCTCCTCGCCGAGGCAGGCCTCCGGGTGCCTCGGCGAAGACGACCACTCGGCGAAGGCAGGTCTGGCAATGGCCTCGACCGCAGACGAAGGCATCGGCGCACGGATTCGACAGCTACGCGGCAAGCTCATGACACAACAGCAGCTCGCGGACGCGGCACAGGTGAGCGTTGACCTGATTCGCAAGCTTGAGCAGGGCCGGCGTCACACCGCATCGGTGGGCAGCTTGCACCGCATCGCCCGTGCCCTGGACGTCGATCTTGGTGAGCTGGTGTCGAAACCCAGTTCGCTGCCCTCTACCGAACCAGATTCCGGGGTGGTGGCCATCCGGCGCGTTCTTACCACCGTGGATGATCTGCTCGATGAACCCATCTGGGATGGCGAGCCGCTGGTTGTCCGCGAAGCCGAACGCATCGTCAACTACGCTTGGGGCGCCTACTGGG
>CAJCJE010000006.1 GCA_903970565.1 Candidatus Melainabacteria bacterium
CCCGCGTCGTTCTTCTATCCGGCGGTGTCGGCGCTGCTGCATCCCGAGGAGGTGCGCGGCTATGTCGACGCCGGGCACGAGGTCGCGCTGCACGGCTGGATTCACGAGCGCAACGCGCTGCTCGGCGAGGGCGACGAACGCGAACTGGCGCTGCGCGCCGCCGACACCCTGGAACGGCTCACCGGCATCCGGCCGGTCGGCCTGCGCACCCCGTCCTGGGACTTCTCCGCGCACACCCTGGGCATCGCCCGCGAGATGGGCCTGCGCTACGACTCCTCACTGATGGCCGACGACGACCCCTACGAGCTGCTGCACAACGGCGAGCGCACCGGCATGGTGGAGATCCCGGTGGAGTGGATTCGTGACGACGCGCCGTATTTCGTGATGGCCCGCTTCGACGGCGTCCGGCCCTACACCCCGCCCCGGCAGGTGCTGGGCATCTGGCAGGACGAGTTCCGCGCCGCCCTCGCCGAGGGTGGCCTGTTCCAGCTGACCATGCACCCGCACATCATCGGCCACCGCTCCCGGATCGCCGTGCTGCGCGAACTGGTCGAGGAGATCCACGGTACCGAGGGGGTCTGGTTCGCCACCCATGCCCAGATCGCCGACTACTGCTGGGCCCGGGCCGGGTCTTCGGTCGGGCCGGGCGACACCCACTGACCGGCCCGGTCGAGTGGGTGTTGCTCGGTCAGGCCGGGGCGCGTTCGGTCTGGGCGGCGACGGCCTCCAGCGCTTCGATGATGTCCTGCATGTCGCGATAGGGGGTACTGCGTGAGGGGAGCGGTCGCAGTCGTTCGCGGGTCACGCCGTCCACGCCGTACATGTCGGCCTGGGTCAGGATCTCCCAGCGTTGGGCCGGGAAGTTCAGGTCGGCGAGCACGAAGCACAGCGACTGTTTGTCGAGCTCGGTCATCACATCTCCTGGGGTCGGACACCGTGTCCGAGTAAAAATGGGATTGTGATGCCCATCACTTTAAAAGGCAACCGACGTTCGTCGGTGTCGCCGGTTGGACCGCGCGAGAGGTCGGTTGCGTGCTGTCGGCGGTCGCCTTCCGCGCCCGGTGATACGCGCGGCTGTCCGGACAAACCAGGTGTCAGCCGGCCTGCTGGCGGCGGTCCTCGGTGGGCTCGGTCTGCTGGCCGGGCTGCGGGTCGTCGTCGTGCACCGCGCGGATCGAACTCAGACAAACCTGGTTGCGGCCGTTGTCCTTGGCCTGGTAGAGGGCCGCGTCGGCGGCGAGCACGAGTTCGGTGAGAGTGGTCGCGCCGACCCCTGGATAGCTCGCGCCGCCGATCGACACGGTCAGGCCGCGCACGGTCGAGGGCCCTCTGGTGCTGTCGACCGGGACGGCCAGCTCGTGGATGCGGGTCCGGATGCGCTCGGCGATGGTGGCCAGCTGGGTGAGGCTCACCCCGCTCATCGCCACCACGAACTCCTCGCCGCCCCAGCGGCCCGGACTGTCCTGGGTGCGGATCTCGGCGCTCAACGCCTGTCCGACGCAGCGCAGCACCTGATCGCCCGCGACGTGGCCGTAGGTGTCGTTGACCTGTTTGAAGTGGTCGAGGTCCAGGATCAGAATCCCGAGGGTGCCACCGCCGGCGGTGGCCCGCTCCAGGGCCTGCTCGGCGATCTGCCGCCACCAGCCGACCGCGTTGAGGTCGGTGGTCGAATCGGTCCGCGCGGCCTTGCGGTACTGGTTGAGCAGCAGGCTGCGATGCATGGCGACCAGGCCGGCGACGATGCCCAGTAACAGCAGCGGGTTGAACACCAGCACCCCGGCCGCGACCAGACCGAGGCCGAACGCGCCGACCTCCATCACCCGCTCGTCGATGTTGGCCAGCACCTGCGCGCCGCGAATGTTCGGTGAGGACATCAGGATCGCGCCGATCACCAGCGCGTAGTTGACCAGCCAGCGCACGGCTGCCGCTGCCGCGGCCACGCCGAGACCGACCATCGTGGTCGGCATACCGGGATGCGGGCCGGGCCCGGCGGCGAGCACGGCGGCGGCGATCTCGGTGGCGATGATGACCGTGGCGCCGCTGAAGATCCACCGGTACAGCGGTCGCCGGCCGCGCCAGACCCGGAACCACGACCAGCCGAAGATGACCAGGACCAGACCGCAGGCCAGCGACGGGGGCAGGATCACCACGGCGGCGAAGCACCACACCGACTCGGTGTCCATGTACGGGCCGGCCTTCGCGTTGACCTCGCGAACCCGCTCGACGCCTCGGGTGAACTCGATGTAGGCGATGGCCGCGACCACGAGCACGGCGAAGCGGGTGAGTTCGAGGTGCGTGATCGGCCGGCGGACCAGGAGGGCAGTGACCACCGCGATGGCGTCGATGAGCAACACGTAACAGACCACGTGACGGGGCGTGGACCACAACGGCCAACCGGTTACCCACGTGAGCGGTCTTTTCACGACGCCCCTCACCCGCGATTCAGTATTCATCGGGTGCGCGGCAAATCGACCGGCACCGATGAGGAGAATTCCGTCTTAACGTAGTCGAATCGGTGCCAAAGGTGACCGCCATCCGGGGGACCATGAGAAATACACCCAGTTGGCCCACCACGTCACCGGCAGCATCCGAGGCCGGCCGGCAGGGAGGTGATCGGTCATGCGCACCAACGAGATCTGGTGAATTCCGGCGTCCGGTCCGAACCGTGGCAAACGGCGACAAAACCGGTGCGGACAACGCGAATCAATCGTCCACCGTGCGATATCGGCTACTGCGGTGTTAACCGTTACACACTATCAGCACTACGCTTTTCGGCCCAGCGTCATCACCCAGGTGGTCGCTCGGCCGACCGGTGGGGCCGAAGTTCCCTGGTCACCTCGGCCCCACCATTGTCTACCCCACTCGACCGTTCTCGCGCCGGTCAATCCGCTGGTCGGCGCCTGCTGGCACGGGCGCGGACAGCGTTTCGGCGAGCCCTGGCCGGTTGGCCGAGGACTCGCCGAGGAGGGGAGTGGAGGACTTTCTCAGGCCCACCTGACGACATCGGACTCGTCCAGGCGCGGCAGTCGGCCGAACCACGGGTTCTCGCCGGGGTGGCCGATATTGACGATCAGGATGGTCCGCCAGCGGCCGTCCGGGAAGAACTCCGCGTCGACGCCGGCCGAGTCGTAGCCCTTCATCGGACCGGCGGCCAGGCCGTGCGCGCGGACGGACAGGATGAAGTAGCCGGCCTGTAGCGTGGCGTTGAACATGCCGCTGGTCTCGCGCATCTCGTCGTCGGCCGCGAGCACGTCCTTGAGTTCGGGTCGGAACGGCAGCAGGTCGGGCACGTGCTCGTGGAACGCGGTGTCCACGGCGAGTACGGCCACCGCGGGCGCGGAGGCGGTCTTGGCCTTGTTGCCATCCGACATGTGGGCCACCAGCCGGTCGCGCCCCTCGCCGGGCCGGACGTAGAGCACGCGCAGTGGCTGGAAGTTCGCGGCGGTCGGGGCCCACTTCGCCAGGTCCCAGATCTGGCTCAGTTCCTCGTCGCCGACTGGCGTCGGCGCGAACGAATTCGCGGTTCTGGCCTCGGTGAACAGCACCGCGCGACCGGTCTCGTCCAGCGGCTGGAGGCTGGTCGGGGTGGTGGTTTCCGTAGTGGTCATAATCTCGTGCCCCATCTGGCGAGTCGCTTCAGCTTGGCGAGTGACTTCGAAAAAGCGAGTAACTGCGTTGACGCTAGCACTCGGATAAGATGAGGCCATGTCGGATGGCTGTGAGAAGGCGCACGACGCACGCAGCTGCGATGGTGCCCTGGCACATGCCTTCGGATTCCTCGGCAAACGCTGGAACGGTGTCCTGCTGAGCGTGCTGATCAGCGGTCCGGCCAGCTTCACCGAGCTGCGCAGGGCCGTCGTGGGAATCAGCGACTCGGTGCTCTCGGAGCGGTTGAGCGAGTTGACCAAGGCCGGCCTCGTGCAGCGCTCGGTCGAGGAGGGACCGCCGGTCTCGGTGGCCTATCAGCTGACCCCCTCCGGGCAGGGCTTGCTGCCCGCGCTGAACGAACTCAGCAACTGGGCCAGGGAGAACATGCCCAGCACGTCCTGACGGCCGGTCCGGCGACCCGCTGGCCGACGCGGCCGGGAGAGTCCTCCGGCACCCATGTCGGTGGGTTTGCGCTGTTCGGGCGGATGATCGATCAAGTGGCCATGCGGTCGCCGAGAGCGTCACCGGGTCTTGACACGGCCGTTCCGTGCGGCCAAGCTGTGGGGCATTCGGTAGGTAGTTTTACAAACTAGGACGTTCCGCGCCCCATCCGCGACGGATACCCGCCGGGTCCTCGGGTCTCCCGCGCCGCTTCCGGTTGGGCCGGCCGACCCTCGTCTCCTCCCCCGAACGCCACGGTGACCCGCACGGCCGCCGTGGCCGGCTCCGGCGCGCCCGGCGCCGGTCCCGCTCACGCACGACCTCCCCTCCCCGAAGCCATCTGACAAGCGGTGTGAACCGCGGATGGGAAGTGGCAGAAGATGACCCGACGAATCAGCGGCGCGCGGCTCGGCTTGGCGGCCGGTGTCGCGTTCCTGACCGTCGCCGCCCTGAGCGGGGTGCCCGCCGCGCTGGCCTCGGCCGCACCCGGCACCGTCGCGTCCGCCCAACCCTCGGTGACCTCGGCCGCCGGGCCGAGCAACCCGCGAGGTCTGTCCACTGTGGGCGGATCTGGGTGGAAGGTGCTCACCAGCAGGACCGCCACCCAGGGCGGGGCGGCGATCTCCACGGCCGGTTTCGATACCGCCGGCTGGCTGTCGGTGACCCCGGACGACGCGGGCGCCCCCGGCACCGAGATCGAGGCGCTGGTGCAGAACGGCGCCTGCCCCGACGTCTACTACTCGACCAACCTGAAGACCTGCTTCGGATACCTCGCCGCGCCCGGCGCGAACACCCTCGCGCAGTTCGACGTGCCCTGGTGGTATCGGACCGACTTCATCCCGAACCTGGTCTCCGGCCAGACCGCGACGCTCGTCGTGAACGGGGTCATCGGCGCGGCCGACGTGTGGGTCGACGGCCACGAGGTGGCCACCCGGTCGACCGTCACCGGCGCGTACAGCAGGTTCACCTTCAAGGTGAGCAGCCTGCTCACCTCGGGCACGAACTCGCTGGCGCTGGAGGTCTATCCGAACAATCCGCTCACCGAACTCACCACCGACAACGTCGACTGGACCCAGGTGCCGCCGGATGAGAACACCGGCATCCAGTTCCCGATCCAGCTCTTGGTCTCCGACGACCTGAGCAACGCCGACTCGCACGTGGTCGAGGCCAACTCCGCGAATCTGAGCAGCTCGGCGCTGACGGTCAAGACCAACGTCACCAACAACACCAGCTCCTCGCAGACCGGTGTGGTGTCCGCGACGATTGCCGCTCCGGCCGGCGGCGCGGCGCCGATCACGGTTCAGCAGACGGTGACCGTTCCGGCCGACACCACGCAGACGGTTTCGTTCGCGCCGAGCGCGTATCCGGCCTTGACGATCGCCGATCCGCAAGTGTGGTGGCCCTATCA
>CAJCJE010000007.1 GCA_903970565.1 Candidatus Melainabacteria bacterium
ACCCTAAGCAGACCAATGAGACGTGGGCGCGTGCGGGGATCACCGCACGCGCCCACGTCAGGCCGTTGACCTCGGTATGACCGAGAAATATCCGAGCAGATCAGGGGGCGAGGCGCCGCACTCGCCAGTCGTCTCCCGTGAGCGCAAACACCATCCGGTCGTGCATCCGGTCCCGGCGTCCCTGCCAGAACTCCACCGTCTGCGGGCGAATCCGCCAGCCGCCCCAGTGCGGCGGCACCGGAATCCGCTCGGTGTCGGCGAACTGCCGGTTGATGTTCGCCAGCGCACTCTCCAAAGTAGACCGACCAGCTACCGCGCGGGACTGCGGCGACGCCCAGGCGCCGAGCTGCGAACCACGCGGCCGGCTCGCCCAGTAGGCGGCGGTCTCCTGCTGGCTGACCTTCTCCACGACGCCGCGGACGTGCGCCTGGCGCTGCATGGCGAACCACGGGAAGGTGGCCGAGGCGAAGCGGGTCGCGATCAGGTCGTGGCTCTTGCTGGAGGTGTAGTTGGTGTAGAAGACCACGCCCCGGTCGTCGATACCCTTGCACAGCACGGTCCGGGAGGACGGTCGGCCCTCCGGGTCCGCGGTCGCCAGCACCATCGCGTTCGGCTCGGGCAGGCTCGCCCGCGACGCCGCGTCCAGCCAGTGCTGCAACTGTTCGACCCAGGTGCGCTCCAGTGATCCTTCGTCGAGCACACCCTCCTCGTAGGAGACCCGCATCGCGGGGAGTTCGAGTGCGGTATCGGTCTGGGACATACCGAATCACCTTCCGGCCTTGTCGGACCCGTTGTGCGGGGATTAGCAGCGGTTTGCGGAGGCAGCACTGTGATTGGCCGGTGGAATTCACCGGTAGTGGGTTGACGCTACGGGTAATTCGGCCTTGGCGAAACCGCCCGAA
The DNA here is from genome assembly GCA_903970565.1 of Candidatus Melainabacteria bacterium. GTDB lineage: Bacteria > Actinomycetota > Actinomycetes > Mycobacteriales > Pseudonocardiaceae > CAJCJE01. The sequence goes on from CAJCJE010000007.1 coordinate 903, forward strand.
TGGTGATCCCGGCCACCGCGTGCGGTCACGGGGGCGGTAACCCGAATCACTGGATCGAACAAGGGATCGAGTCAGAACCCGCCAACCGCAGGGAATCCCAGCAATCTCCCAGGCCCAGAGCGCATTCGGTAACCACCGCGTAACACCGCTCACGGATTGGTTGCCCTCGGCACCGAGTGGGAAAGGACGGTTGTTCGGTACTCACCGACGACGCTGGTCATGGTCGCTGAATCGTGTACTGATTCGTGACAGAGGACACCCACAAGTCGCATTGCCGAAACATCCGGACGGGTGGAGGGTTCTGCTTACCCGCCATCCGCGCGGGTGGGTTCGACCGCGCGTGCGGTGCGGGCGCGCGTGGAAAATCCTCGGCGGTACCGCGAACCGGCGAGGAACACGCCGAGGGACATGGCGACGACACGGCAGCGAACTTGACGACCGGATCGACAACGACTCCGGTCAGGGACCTCACGAAGGGCCGGTGCACGACGTGGTGCGGACCGAAGAGAAGAAGACAACGGCGGCGAACGACGCGAGCGACGGATTCGTGCCGGGTCTGGAAGGCGTGATCGCGTTCGAGACCCAGATCGCCGAACCGGACCGCGACGGCGGCGCCCTGCGCTACCGAGGCGTGGACATCGAGGACCTGGTCGGCAAGGTCACCTTCGGCAATGTCTGGGCGCTGCTGGTGGACGGCCGGTTCGGCCCCGGCCTGCCGCCGGCCGAACCGTTCCCGCTGCCGGTGCACTCCGGCGACGTCCGGGTCGACGTCCAGGCCGGCCTCGCCATGCTCGCGCCGATCTGGGGCTATCAGCCGCTGCTGGACATCAATGACGAGCAGGCGCGGGAACAGCTGGCGCGGGCCTCGGTGATGGCGCTGTCCTACGTCGCGCAGTCCGCGCGCGGCATCCACCAGCCCGCCGTGCCGCAGTCGGTGATCGACGAGTGCACCACGATCACCGAGCGGTTCATGGTCCGCTGGCGCGGCGAGCCCAATCCGGCACACGTCCGCGCGGTGGACGCCTACTGGGTGTCCGCGGCCGAACACGGCCTCAACGCCTCCACCTTCACCGCTCGGGTGATCGCCTCGACCGGCGCGGACGTGGCCGCGTCGATGTCCGGTGCGATCGGCGCGATGTCCGGCCCGCTGCACGGTGGCGCGCCGGCGCGGGTGCTACCGATGATCGAGGAGGTCGAGCGGGTCGGCGATCCGCGTAGGGTGGTCGCCTCGATCCTGGACCGGCACGACCGGCTGATGGGCTTCGGGCACCGCGTCTACCGCGCCGAGGACCCGAGGGCCAGGGTGCTGCGCCGGACCTGCCAGGAGCTGGGCGCGCAGCGCTACGAGGTCGCCGCCGCGCTGGAGCAGGCGGCACTGGCCGAACTGCGGGAACGGCGCCCGGACCGGGCCATCGAGACGAACGTCGAGTTCTGGGCCGCGGTCATCCTGGACTTCGCGCAGGTCCCGCTGCACATGATGCCAGCGATGTTCACCTGCGCGCGGACCGCGGGCTGGTGCGCGCACATCCTGGAGCAGAAGCGCACCGGCCGGCTGGTCCGGCCCTCGGCCCGCTACATCGGCCCGGCCCCGCGCGGCCCGGAGGACGTCGAGGGCTGGGAGACCATCCGGCACGGCTGACCGGGTCCACCCGCCCGACCGGTCGAGCACGGCCGGTCGGGCGGACAGGGTCGATCCGGTTTGCGCGCTTTCGTCGCCGTGTCGACTCACGGGCGTGACATTCCCGACATCCGCCCGACATCTCCACGGCCAGGATCAGCCCGATCGGAGGCTTGGTTCGCGCTGCTGGGAGGGGTAGCCCGGGGTCGCGGGAGGTGCCGGCGCTCCACCTGGTGGGAATGCGACACTGGCCACACCGGCAACGGCGCCGGAAGCCCCATCCCACCGCTCCTCGAAAGGCGCCGAACATGACCAAGGCCGCCGATCCTCTCGCCCTCGAACTGCCCGCCGAACTCAAGCCCTCCGACGGCCGGTTCGGATGCGGTCCGTCCAAGGTGCGCCCGGAGCAGCTGGCCGCGCTGGCCAACTCCGGCGCGAGCGTCCTGGGCACCTCACATCGGCAGAAGCCGGTCAAGTCGCTGGTCGGGCGGGTGCGGTCCGGGTTGGCCGAACTGTTCGGCCTGCCCGAGGGCTACGAGGTCGTGCTCGGCAACGGCGGCACCACCGCCTTCTGGGACGCCGCGGCCTTCGGCCTGGTCCGGGAGCGGTCGTTGCACCTGACCTACGGCGAGTTCAGCTCGAAGTTCGCCACCGTGACCAAGGGCGCGCCGTTCCTGGCCGACCCGGTGGTGGTCAAGGCCGAGCCCGGCAGCGCGCCGAAGCCGCAGTCCGCCGAGGGCGTCGACCTGATCGGCTGGGCGCACAACGAGACCTCGACCGGCGTGATGGTGCCGGTGACCCGCCCGGAGGGTGCCGGTGACGCGCTGGTCGCGATCGACGCCACCTCCGGCGCCGGTGGCCTGCCGGTCCGCGCCGAGGACTTCGACGTGTACTACTTCGCGCCGCAGAAGTGCTTCGCCTCCGACGGCGGCCTGTGGATCGCGCTGATGAGCCCGGCCGCGATCGAGCGGGTCAACGAGATCGGCGCCTCCGACCGCTGGGTGCCGGAGTTTCTGTCCCTGCCGACCGCGCTGGACAACTCGACCAAGGACCAGACCTACAACACCCCGTCCGTGACCACCCTGTTCCTGCTGGCCGAGCAGATCGACTGGATGAACTCCCAGGGTGGCCTCGACTGGACGAGCAGCCGCACGCTGGACTCCTCCAGCCGGCTCTACCGCTGGGCGGAGAAGACCTCCTACACGACGCCGTTCGTCACCGAGGAGGCCAACCGGTCCCAGGTCGTGGGCACCATCGACTTCACCGACGAGGTGGACGCCTCGGCGGTGGCGAAGGTGCTGCGGGCCAACGGAATCGTGGACACCGAGCCGTACCGCAAGCTCGGCCGCAACCAGCTGCGGATCGGCATGTTCCCGGCCATCGAGCCGGCCGACGTCACCGCACTGACCGAATGCATCGACTGGGTCGTCACTCGACTGGGTTCCTGACCCGTCCCGACCAGGCGAAGTGGCCACGACTCATGCGGATTCCCGGCATCTCCGGACCAGAAAAGACGCACCAAAGAGCGGATTGACGCAGTAGGACCCGGCGTGGGAGCGCCCAAACCAGGAGACAACACGGGACGGCAGGATCACACTGGGATCTCGATGGACTCGGCGCGCCTGCGGCGTCAAGGAGGCGCGCCGACATAACGTCATACCCGGCGAGGTGAAGTCATCAGGAGGCCGTGATGCGTGCGCTGCGAGTCGTGGGACTCAGTGAGGACGGCGAGTCCGTCATCTGTGAGGACCTCACGCGCAGTGAGCGGTTCGCGATTCCCGCAGACGAACGACTGCGGGCCGCGGCCCGAGGAGACATCACCCGACTCGGCCAGATCGCCATCGAGCTGGAGAGCCAGATGCGTCCTCGTGAGATCCAGGCCCGCATTCGCGCGGGTGAGTCCGTCGACCAGATTTCCGCCGCGTCGGGGCTGCCCGCGAGCAAGGTGGAGAAGTTCGCCTACCCGGTCTTACTGGAACGAGCCCGCACCGCCGACCTCGCCCAGCGAGCGCATCCGGTCCGCGAGGACGGGCCGGACGTGCAGACGCTGGCCGAGGTCGCGGCGCACGCCTTCGGCCTGCGCGGGCAGGACTACTCGACGGCGACCTGGGACTCCTGGCGTGGCGAGGACAACAAGTGGGTCGTCGAGCTGCACTGGCAGACCGGCCGGTCGGACAACCGCGCGCACTGGGCGTTCCATCCCGGCGCGCACGGGGGCACGGTGACCCCGCTGGACGAGCACGCCCTGGACCTGATGGACCCGAACGCGCCGAACCGGCCGTTGCGCACCGTGCGACCGGTCACCGAACTGGCCAAACAGGCGCTCGACGTGGCGCCGGTCCGGCCGGTCGCGGTCGAACCGGTCGGGGTCGGCGGTGCTGGCGGTGTCGGCAACGGCACGAATGCGGAGGCGGAGGCGGAGGAGACCGAGGTGGTCGAGG
>CAJCJE010000008.1 GCA_903970565.1 Candidatus Melainabacteria bacterium
CGAGCAGGATGTCCTGTCGGGTTTTCTGGGCGTTGCGCCGTCGTTTCTCCCGGGAGCCGTCCGAGGTTGGGCGCTCCTGTGGGCGCTCGACGCGCACCGGGTCAACCATCGGCACAGTCTGCCTCAACCGCTTCCTCGTCGCTGGCGTCGCGGCGCCGGTCCGTCCGCCCGGCGGAATCCCCACCGTCTCACACGTCTGTTCCACCTGCCGGAATCTTCCACTCCCGAATGGCGACCCCGCGGCCCACGCTTTTGCCATGTCTAGCGAATGCCGTCGACGAGACCGTACCCCGAGCACTCCCCAGGAGATCTACATCGTCGCGTCGGGAGGCGAGGTGGAACAGGTGTTCGCCAACCTCGGCGACGCCGAACGGTTCGCGAGCGGGTATCCGGAGGCGCGCATCAGCCGACACCACGTGCGGGGGTCGGTGGACGAGGCCCTGGTCATCTTCGAGCGCAGGGTCGTCGTCGCGCGAGGTGTCACGGTGCTCGACCGCACGAGCGTCGTGCGCCGGTTCATCGACGATCCGCGCGACACGCCCGATCCCGCCGACGTCGAATGGTTCCAGGACGCCAGTGGCTCCGGATGGCATATCGCCGGTTTCGGAATCGACAGGGCGGCACTGGACGAGAAGATCCAGAGCGCCATCGACCGGGTCCGCCGGCTCAGCGTCGGCCCGCCGGCCGAGCGCGTGCACTGACCACTCGCGATGCCAGGTGCGAGAATGGACGGTCTGCGCCGCGCATCGAGACGAGTTGCGTGGACAGCCGCGGCGCTCCTCGGCACAGGGCCCCGAAATATGTGATGATGAATTTCTTGCCAGGAATATTAATTTTTGGGTGACGCTATCGAAGCTGGCAGAACAGGAAGACGCCTGCGAGCGAATCGCATCCGATGGCGTCCGTCAGTGGGCTACAGAGGCTCCGGCGACCGCGGTCCGTCGGACTCGGTCACCCAGACCGGTTCTCGCTTCTCGACGAAGGCCCGCATACCCTCCGACGCCAGCGCGTCGCCCTTGGCCCACTCCAGGAAGCGGCCCAGTTCGCTCTCGACCGCGGCCCGCCCGGACAGGTGCCGATTGGCCTCCATCATCGCCTTGGCCACGCTGATGCTGCCGCGTGGCTTGTTCCGCAGCTGCGCGAGCAATTCCTCGACGGCCTCGGGCAGCTGCGCGAGCGGCACGGACCGCAAGGCCAGGCCATAGGACTCGGCTTGCTTCCCGTCGAGCCACCGTCCGGTGAGGATCAGTTCCTTGGCCCGCATTTCGCCGCAGCGCCGGGCCAACCGGAACGAGGCCCCGCCGCCCGGCGGCACGCCGAACGGAGCATGGACGTCACCGATCCGCGCCTCCTCGGCCATGATCACCAGATCGCTGGCCAGGGTGAACTCGTAGCCGCCTGCCCTTGCCAGGCCGTTGACCTGACTGATCACCGGAAACGGCAGCGCCTCCATGCGCAGGTAGCAGTCATTGAGCTTGTGCAGCACGCTGGACCAGTACTCCAGATCGGCGAACCCCCGCTCCAACAGATCGAGGTCGAGGCCCACCGAAAACGCCCGGCCGGAGCCGGTGAGTACCAGCGCGCGCAACTCCGGGTCCTCGTGTGCCTGTCGCAACGCGGTCTCAAGATCGTCGAGAAGCGCGTCGGTGATGCTGTTGAGCGCCTCCGGGCGGGTGAAGCGGATCGTCGCGACCCTGCGGTCCACGTCGTAGTCGAGTGTGTCCGCCATGCCGGTCTCCCTACCGCGTGTAAACATCAGACAAATATGGTGAGGACTCTCGCACACTGCGGTTCGTACTTCTAGTGTGAGCTGCGGACCGACGAGAGAGGACGCAGTCATGGCGATTCGTTCGGGGGGTGCGCCGCTGCACGTGGCCGCCGGTATCCGTGAGTTCGCCCTCGCCACGCCCAAGGCCATCGCCGTCATCGACGGTGACAGCCGCTTTACCTTCGCCGCGTTGCACGAACGCAGCAACCGGCTGGCCTGTGGGTTTCTCGACTCCGGTCTGCGCCCCGGTGACCGGGTGGCGGTGCTGCTGAACAACAGGGCGGAGTACCTGGAGGCGGTGGCCGCCACCGCCAAGGCGGGTCTGGTGCTCGTGCCGGTCAACCCGCGCTCGACCCCGGCCGAGGCGGCCTACGTAATCGGGCACTCGGGGGCACGGGCGGTACTGCTTCAGGACGGACTCGGTGCGCTGCTGTCCGATGACGCCCCCGCGCTGCGGATCAGTATCGGTGGTACCGAAGCGCCGGACTACGAGGCGTTCCTGGCCGCCGCCAACGCCACCGACCCGATGGTGGCCCTTGACGAGCTGGCTGCGTGGACGATCGTCTACACCTCGGGTACCACCGGTCGGCCCAAGGGTGTTGTGCTCAGCCATCGCGCCCGTGCGCTGACGTTCACGGCCTCGGCCCGCGAGTGGGGTTACGGCCCTGGTTCACGTAGCGTCGCGGTGTCACCGATGTACCACGGCGCGGGCCTGTCCTATTCCTACGGCCCGGTGTGGTGCGGCGGCTCGGTGACCATCCTGTCGAGGTGGGAGCCGGAGCAGTTCCTGCATGTCGCCCGACGCGATGCCGCGCAGGTCGCGTTCCTGGTACCGACCCATGCCCAGACGCTGCGCGCGCTCGACGAGGACGTGCTGCGCGGCGACGCCCTGGCATCGATGCGGACGGTGTACTTCAACGCCGCCCCGCTGTCGGTGCCTCTCAAGAGCTGGGTCCTGGACGGTCTGCCGCACGTCGGCGTGCACGAACTCTACGGCTCGACCGAGGCGGGCGTGGTGGCGAACCTGCGCCCGGCCGACGCCGCGCGCAAGGCCGGCACGGTCGGGCCGCCGTGGCTCTACACCGAGGTGCGGTTGATCGGCGACGACGGCCACGAGGTGGGCGTCGGCGAGCCCGGCGAACTGTTCAGCCGGGCGCCGTGGCTCATGACCGGTTATCTCGACGACCCCGCTGCTACGGCCGAATGCACCACCGACGATGGTTTCCTGTCCGCCGGTGACCTCGCCACAGTCGACGACGAGGGCCACCTCAGCATCGTGGGCCGGAAGAAGGACATGATCATCACCGGTGGCGTGAACGTGTACCCGCGCGAGATCGAGGAGCTGATCGCGGCACACCCGGGGGTCGCGGAAGTGGCCGTGGTCGGATTGGCCGACGACACCTGGGGCGAGGCCGTGACGGCGTTCGTCGTGCCGCGCCGGCCCGGCCTCGACCTGGCCGATGTCGCAAACGGACTGGAGGGCGCGCTGGCCCGCTACAAGCTGCCACGGGGCTGGCACCTCGTTGACGAGCTGCCACACAGCACTGCGGGCAAGATCCTCAAAAGGGAACTGCGGGCAGCCTGGATGCCCTCGCCGACCTGATTACCTCTGACATCAACGTGGGGAGCGTGGACCGCTGCTACCGTGGTTTACGTGCATGACGGGAGTGCGCCCGTCTGACGTACCCGAAGGAGCCAGCGTGAACGCTGATGCCGAGCCGGTCAGGACCCAGCTGGATCTGACGGTCCGCCGCATCCGCCCGGCCTATGAGCAGGTAGCCGACCAGCTGCGCGAGCTGGTGCTGTCAGGCAAGCTCGGTCCCGGCGACCGGCTGCCGGTCGAGGGGTCGCTTTCCGCGGAGTTCGGGGTCAGCCGCAGCACCGTGCGGGAGGCCATCCGGCTGCTGAGTTCGCAGTCCCTGGTACACACGACGCGCGGCCCTACCGGCGGGACCTTCGTCTCCGAGGCCGACCCGGAGTCGATTCGGCAGTACCTGTACACGAGCATCGGTTCCGGCATTGCTGCCATCAGTCTGGCTGACGGCGGCGTATTCACTGATGCGATATCCTTCCCAAGCACCCCAGCGGGCAGCCTGCAACTGTATGCAGTCCAGGCGATCGCTGTGGACGGGCAGCATCTGTATGCAAGTAAGCTGCTGTAGACGTTTGTGTTGCACTTGCACGCACACGGCTGTAATCTTGTGCGGCAGCGTCATGAGTATGCCTGCGTACATGCCAGACTTCCTCCCGAGTATGTGCCATTCTTCACCAGA
>CAJCJE010000009.1 GCA_903970565.1 Candidatus Melainabacteria bacterium
CGTGCTGTTCGTGGAGGCCGACGGCGCCCGGTGAGGGGCCGGCTGTGCTAGACAGACAGTAATCAAAGGGGCCCCACGTGGATCAGCTCAGTCTTGGCATCTTGTCCCGGTCGCGCAAGGAAAACGAGTACCGGCTGCCCGTCCACCCACTGCACTTCGCGCGCATCGACCCAGGACTGCGCCGGCGCATCTATCTCGAAGAGGGCTACGGCGAACGTTTCGGCATTCCCGACGACCAGTTGGCGCCCTTCGTCGGCGGTCTGCGAACGAGGGCCGGGCTCATCGCGGAATGCGATGTCATCCTGCTGGCCAAGCCGCTCGTGGCCGATCTGGCCGACCTGCGTACCGGTCAGGTGTTGTGGGGCTGGCCGCACTGTGTCCAGGACGAGAAGCTGACCCAGTCGGCCATCGACCGCCACCTGACCCTGATCGCCTTCGAGGCGATGAACTACTGGCACACCGACGGCTCGTTCAATCTGCACGTCTTTCACAAGAACAACGAACTCGCCGGCTACTGCTCGGTGCTGCATGCCCTGGGACTGATCGGCTCGACCGGCGACTACGGGCGCCGGCTGCGGGCCGCCGTGCTCGGCTTCGGTGCGACGGCCCGAGGCGCGGTGACCGCGCTGCGGGCGCACGGCATCCACGATGTGGACGTGCTGACCTACCGCAACGTCAACGCGGTCGGTTCGCCGATCCACGCGGCCAGAATGGTGCAGTTCGACCATGACGTGACCAGTTCGGACACAGACCTTTCCGGCGATCCGCGCCGCAGCTATGCCCTCACCGAGAGTGGTCGGGTGCCGCTGGCCGGTTTTCTGGCCGACTACGACATCATCGTCAACTGCGTGCTCCAGGACCCCAACGCGCCGTTGACCTTCCTCATCGAGGAGGATCTGGCGACGATCGCGCCGGGCACCCTCATCATCGACGTCTCCTGCGACGAGGCGATGGGCTTCAGCTGGGCGCGGCCCACCACGTTCGCCGAGCCGACCTTCCTGGTGGGCAACAACGTCCACTACTACGCGGTCGACCACAGCCCGTCCTACCTGTGGAACTCCGCGACATGGGAGATCAGCGAGGCGCTGTTGCCGCAGTTGGTCTCGGTGCTGGCCGGGCCGAAGGGCTGGGACGCCAGCGACACGATTCGGCGGGCGATCGAGATCCGCGACGGCACCATCCAGAACGCCGACATCCTGTCCTTCCAGCATCGCTCGGCGGACTACCCCCACGCCCTCCACAACTCCGAGCCCACCCCGCAGCCGGCCTGAGAGCAGGGGATCTGGGCGCCTCGGGAAGAACTGGCAACGCCGCTCGGCGGACTTGCCGAGACGAGTGATCTTCCGCGACGGCCTGTCCCCTCTTCAGGCCGTTGCGGAGATCACCGTCTCGCACTGCCCAGAATGCTCAACGACCCGGCGACGTTTCTTGATTTTCGCTTGAATTTGCAGGTCAGGATGCCTGTCGATGGTCCGGCGGGAGGTCTCGCGCGGCCGGCGGGGACACGGCCGGACCTCGCTGTCGGTGCTGAGTCGACCCACGCGCAGGCGGTGACCTGGCATCGACTCTCAGCCTGACACGCGGCGAGCTTTTGTGCAGCTATTCACGACACGCCCACTACATATGGGTGTCAGCCCATGATCTCGGCCCATGTATTGTGTTGTCCAGCTGGTTCGGCCGATCCGCCAGATCGGTCGCCGTAAGAGGGAACCCGGTGCGAATCCGGGACTGCCCCGCAGCGGTGAACGGGAACGACCGCCGTCATGACGCACTGAACCCGACGGGGTTTGGGAAGCGACGGCCAGTAGGTCATCGGCGCACCCCATGCGCTGATGCTGTCCGTGAGTCCGAAGACCTGCCAGCCCCGTCCGTATGCCGTGCGGATGTCCGCGTCCCGAGGGAGGACGGGAGGGCGACGCGACACCTGTGCCTGCCGATGGGCGGCCAGCCGTGGTCGCGCTCTGTCTGCCTGCCCCTCTCCCCGTGCCACGGTCAGCCGTCAGCGAACTCATTGGGAGACAGCTGTGCCGAGCGCTGCAACAACCGACGACATCTCCGGGAAAGCTGGTCAGGACACCGACGGCACCGCTGAGCCGTCGGCGACCCGTGCCCCGGCCGGCACGGTGACCACCCCGGACCGAACCGCACCGACCGCGACCACCGTGACGATGCGGGTTCGCAAACGCAGCGGCGAGTTCGAACCCGTCAACGTGGACAAGATCGTCCGCGCGGTCGGCCGCTGCGCCGTCGACCTGCCGGACGTCGATCCGATGCGGGTGGCCACCCGAACCATCAGTGGCCTCTACGACGGCGCGACCACCGCCGAACTGGACCGGCTGTCCATCCAGACCGCGGCCGAACTCCTCGCCGAGGAACCGGCCTACTCGCGGCTGGCCGCCGCGCTGCTCGCCGGCTACGTCGGCAAGGAGGTGCGGGGCCAGGGGGTGGCCTCGTTCAGCCAGAGCATCGCGCTGGGTCACGCCGAGGGTCTGGTCAGCGACGCCACCGCGACCTTCGTCGCCGCGCACGCCCGCAAGCTCGACGACGCCATCGACACCCAGGCCGACCGGCGCTTCGAGTACTTCGGACTGCGCACCGTCTACGACCGCTACCTGCTGCGCCACCCGGCCAGCCGACTCGTCATCGAACAGCCGCAGTACTGGCTGCTGCGGGTGGCCTGCGGCCTCTCACGCACCCCGGCCGAGGCGATCAGCTTCTACCGGCTGATGTCCTCGCTGGCCTACCTGCCCAGCTCACCGACCCTGTTCAACGCCGGCACCACGCACAGCCAGATGTCCTCCTGCTACCTGCTGGACTCCCCGCTCGACGAACTGGAATCCATCTACCAGCGCTACGCCCAGATCGCCCAGCTGTCCAAGTTCGCCGGCGGGATCGGCGTGCAGTGGTCCCGGATTCGGTCGCGGGGCGCGCTGATCCGCGGCACCAACGGGCACTCCAACGGGATCGTGCCGTGGCTGCGCACCCTGGACTCCTCGGTCGCCGCCGTGAACCAGGGCGGTCGGCGCAAGGGCGCGGCCTGCGCGTACCTGGAGACCTGGCACCCGGACATCGAGGAATTCCTCGAACTGCGCGACAACACCGGTGAGGACGCCCGCCGCACGCACAACATCAACATCGCCAACTGGGTGCCGGACGAGTTCATGCGCCGGGTCGAGGCGGACGCGGCGTGGTCGCTGTTCGACCCGAACGAGGTGCCCGAGCTGCACGACCTGTGGGGCGAGGAGTTCGAGCGCGCCTACCGGGCCGCCGAGCAGGCCGGCCGCGCGGTGCGCACGGTCAACGCGCGGGACCTCTACGGCCGGATGATGCGCACGCTGGCCCAGACCGGCAACGGCTGGATGACCTTCAAGGACATCGCCAACCGCACCGGCAACCAGACCGCCGAGGCCGGCAACGTGATCCACCTGTCCAACCTGTGCACCGAAATCCTGGAAGTCACCAACGACCAGGAAACCGCGGTGTGCAACCTGGGTTCGATCAACCTCGGTGCGCACCTGGACGGGCAGGGCGGCCTGGACTGGGCACGGCTGCGCGCGACCGTCCGCACCGCGGTCACCTTCCTGGACCGGGTGATCGACATCAACTACTACCCGACCGAACAGGCCGCGCGCAGCAATCCGCGCTGGCGCCCGGTCGGCCTTGGCGTGATGGGCCTACAGGACGTGTTCTTCACCCTGCGGCTGCCCTTCGACTCCGCGCCGGCCAAGGAGATCTCCACGCGGATCGCCGAGGAGATCTACCTGACCGCGCTGGAGGCCTCCGCCGAGCTGGCCGCCAGCGCGGGCGCCCACCCCGCCTACGCGCGGACCCGCGCGGCTCGTGGCCAGTTGCAGCCGGACCTGTGGGGCGTCACGCCGACCCAGACGGATCGCTGGGCGGCGTTGCGGGAGCGGGTCGCCGAGCACGGCCTACGCAACTCGCTGCTGATCGCGGTCGCGCCGACCGCCACCATCGCCTCGATCGCCGGCTGCTACGAGTGCATCGAGCCGCAGGTGTCCAACGTGTTCAAGCGCGAGACCCTCTCCGGTGAGTTCCTTCAGGTCAACAACTATCTGATCGCCGAACTCAAGTCGCGCGGCCTGTGGACCGAGCGGGTCCGGTCCCAGCTCAAGCGCGACGAGGGCTCGGTGCAGGGCATCGCCGACCTCCCGGAGGAGGTCCGCGCGCTGTTCCGCACCGCGTGGGAACTCCCGCAGCGGGCACTGATCGACCTGGCCGCCGCGCGCGGCGCGTACATCGACCAGAGCCAGTCGCTGAACCTGTTCCTGGCCACGCCGACCATCGGCAAGCTCTCCTCGATGTACCTGTACGCCTGGAAAGCCGGCCTGAAGACCACCTACTACCTGCGGTCGCGACCGGCGAGCCGCATCCAGCAGGCCACCGTCCCGGCCGGCACCACCGTGATCCCCGGCATTCCCACCACCAGCGCCACGATTGACACCGCGCCGGACGCCGACGCGATCGCCTGTTCGCTGGAGAACCCCGAGACCTGCGAGGCATGTCAGTGACCACGACCACGGGCCCGTCAGGGCACACCTCCCTCGACTCCACCGCCCGCCGGCAGGCCCTGCTCGATCCGGGCATGGACCTGACCCTGCGGCCGATGCGCTATCCGCGGTTCTACGAGCGCTTCCGTGCCGCCATCCGCAACACCTGGACGGTGGAGGAGGTCGACCTGCACACCGACCTCAGCGACCTCGCCGCCCTGTCGCCGGCGGAGAAGCACCTGATCAACCGGCTGGTCGCGTTCTTCGCCACCGGGGACACCATCGTCGCCAACAACCTGGTGCTCAACCTCTACGCGCACGTCAACGCGCCGGAGGCCCGGCTGTATCTGTCCCGGCAACTGTTCGAGGAGGCCGTGCACGTCCAGTTCTACCTGACCCTGCTGGACACCTACCTCCCCGACGAGAACGAACGCGCCGAGGCGTTCGCCGCGGTGGAGAACATTCCGTCCATTCGGGACAAGGCCGAGTTCTGTTTCACATGGATCGACTCCATCGAGCACCTCAACCGGCTGGAGACCAGGGCCGACCGGCGGGCGTTCCTGCTCAACCTGATCTGCTTCGCCGCGTGCATCGAGGGCCTGTTCTTCTACGGCGCCTTCGCCTACGTGTACTTCCTGCGGTCACGCGGGCTGCTCAACGGGCTGGCCTCGGGCACCAACTGGGTGTTCCGGGACGAGTCCATGCACATGGCCTTCGCCTTCGACGTGGTGGAAACCGTGCGCAGGGAGGAACCCGATCTGTTCGACGACGAGCTGCACGCTCAGGTGCGGCAGATGCTGCGCGAGGCCGTGGACGTGGAGACGACGTTCGCGCGGGACCTGCTCGGCCAGGGCGTCGCCGGAATGTCCGTTGTGGACATGCGCAGCTACCTCGAACACGTCGCGGACCGCCGGCTGGAGGTGCTGGGCCTCGCCCCGGAGTACGGCAGCCCGAACCCGTTCGGCTTCATGGAGTTGCAGGACGTGCAGGAGCTGTCCAACTTCTTCGAGCGTCGCGTCTCGTCCTACCAGGTCGCGGTGAGCGGTACGGTCGGGTTCGACGAGGAGTTCTGAGTCGCGACGGGTGGGTAGACGGGTAGGTAAGGGAAGGTCGCCGTGCTGACCGAGGCCGAGGTGGCGGAACTGGTCGCGTTGGGGCCGTTCTTCGCGATCGAAATCCATCGGCCGTCCTCGGCGCCGCGACCACCCTGGCGACCGATCGGCGAACTGGCTGGAGTGTTCGCCGATCGGGTCGTCGCGGTGCGGGAGAGCCTGGCCGCGAACAACGGCCTGGCACCGGCCGGGATCGAACTCCGGGTGGCCGCGTCCGTCGCGCAGCTCGGACTCGTCGCGCGGTTGGTGTCCTCGGCCCTCGCGGTCGCGGTACTGCGCGGTGAGCTGCTGGAGGTCGCGGACGCATGGTGGCAGCCCGTCGGCGGTTCGGCCTTTCCGCTGTCGCTGCCCGCGAACACCCGACGGCCCAGCCAACTGGCCGAGGAGTTCGGGCGGCAGGTGTTGACCGGCCCGGTCGGTGCGCTGGTCGAGGTGAGCGCGGCCTGCTCGGTACCGGCGCGGATTCGCTGGGGCAACGTGGCCTCGGCACTGCACGGAGCGGCTGCGCTGGTCGCCGCGGCGCGTCCGGATCTGGACGTCGCCGGGTTCCTCGCCGCCGTGCTGAGCCTGCCCCCGTTGGCCGATACGCACACCTGGCGGGAGGGCCGGTTCCAACGCCGGAGTTGCTGCCTGATCTATCGGGCGAACGCGCATCGGGCCGGGCCGGTCTGCGGCGACTGCGTGCTCGCGCGTTGAGCTGGCGCGCACCCCGGTGGTGACGCCGCGTTCTGGATAGGACACTCGGCGGGATCGTCGAGGCTGTTGTTCGGCTCGATCTCCGGTTTCCGCTGCCAGCGGCGAATACTCGGGTTACCGTCGTCGGGTGCAGTTGCCCGTGATGCCGCCGGTGCGGCCGATGCTCGCCAAGGCCGTGCGGGACCTCCCGCGCGAGCCCGGCCTGTGCTACGAACCCAAATGGGACGGCTTCCGTTGCGTGGTGTTCCGCGATGGCACCGAGATCGAACTCGGATCGCGCAACGACCGGCCGTTGACCAGGTATTTTCCCGAACTGGCCGAGCTGCTGCTGGCCGAGTTGCCGCCGCGCTGCGTCATCGACGGCGAGATCGTCATCGTCACCGACGCCGGCCTGGACTTCGACCTGTTGCAGAACCGGCTGCATCCGGCCGCCTCGCGGGTGCGCAAGCTCGCCGGCGAGACCCCGGCCAGTTTCGTCGCCTTCGACCTGCTGGCGATTGGCGACGAGGACGTCACCGCCGAGCCGTTCGGCGAGCGCCGGCGCCGGTTGGCCGACCTGCTCGACCCGAGCCTGACCAGGGTGCGGCTGACCCCGCTCACCGAGGACCCGGACACCGCGCGGGACTGGTTCACCCGGTTCGAGGGCGCCGGCTTCGACGGCGTGATGGCCAAGGCCCTCGACGCCCCGTACGAGCAGGACAAGCGGGTGATGTGGAAGGTCAAGCACCAGCGCACCGCCGACTGCGTGGTGGCGGGTTTCCGCTGGCACAAGGACGGCCTCGGGGTCGGCTCGCTGCTGCTGGGCCTGTTCGACGACGCCGGCACCCTGCACCACGTCGGGGTGGCGAGCAGTTTCACCG
This sequence comes from Candidatus Melainabacteria bacterium, assembly GCA_903970565.1. GTDB lineage: Bacteria > Actinomycetota > Actinomycetes > Mycobacteriales > Pseudonocardiaceae > CAJCJE01. The sequence goes on from CAJCJE010000009.1 coordinate 7,177, forward strand.
CGGCCCGACGCAGGGAACTCGTCGAGGAGTTGGCGCCGTTGCGGGAGAACGCCTTGGCCGAGCATCCCTGGCGGGACTGGGCGCAGGCACAGGCGCAGGCGAGCGGTCGGATGCCCGGCGGCCAGAGCCGGTGGAGCGCGGGCAAGGACATGTCCTGGGAGCCGCTGCGCACCGAAACCGTGGCCGAGGTGCACTACGAGCACCTGCTGGCCGGCCGGTTCCGGCACGGCGGCCGGCTCGTCCGGTTCCGCCCGGACCGGACTCCGGAGTCCTGCACCTACGCGCAGCTGGAAGAGGTCGCGCCGGCCGAACTCGCCGACCTGTTCCAACCGCAGGCTCGACTTCGCGCGCGGGAGTCAGACGCGCTGGAGTCAGCGGCGCAGGAGTCAGACCGGTAGCACCCGACCGCGCAATCGCGGAGGTGACCAGCGATCTCCGCACCCGCGCTCTCCAACGCGAAGTGGTCGGCGTCGAGCAGGTGGATCTCCGCCTTCGGCAGGTCGCCGGCGAACGCGGTGGCGCCGGCCGGCGTGAGGGTGGGGCTCAGTGACGGCGGGCGGCCGAGTCTCGTGGATAGTCCTCGGAGGTGCTGGCGAATTCGGCGAACCAGTCGATCGACCGGGGATCGGCCATCGCGTCCCGACTGGCCGCCTCGTCCGGTGCCCAGCCCAACAGGATCTTGCGCACCGGTATCTCCATCTTCTTGCCGGTCAACGTGTAGGGGATGGCCGGCACCGCGTACATCGCGTCCGGCACGTGCCGAGGACTACAGTCGGTGCGCAGCCGGGTGACGACGCGGCCCCGCAGTTCGTCGGTCAGCTCGGCGCCCGAGGAGAGCCGGACGAACAGCGGCATGAAGTAACCGCCGCCCGGCAGTTCGAGGCAGACCACGAGACTGTCCTCGATGTCCGGCTCCCGCTCGACGGCGCGGTAGATCTCGGCGGTGCCGATCCGGACCCCGAACCGGTTGAGGGTGGCATCCGAACGGCCGTAGATGTAGCAGCCGCCCCGCTCGTTGACCCTGATGAAGTCACCGTGCCGCCAGACACCGGGATACACGGCGAAGTACGAGTCGTGGTAGCGCTTGTTCCCCTCGTCGCGCCAGAACCGGATCGGCATCGACGGAAACGGCCTGGTGACCACGAGTTCCCCGACCTCGTCGAACAGTTCGGTCCCGTCGTCGCTCCAGGCGTGGACGTCCATCCCGAGCGATCTGGCCTGGATCTCGCCCGCGTACACCGGCAGCGTCGGTGAGGCGCCGACGAAACCGCTACAGATCTCGGTGCCGCCGGACTGCGAGGTGACCCACAGGTCCGGTTTGACGTTCTCGTAGCACCAGGCGAAGGTCTCCGGAGTGGCCGGCGCGCCGGCCACCATCATCCCCTCCAGCCGGGACAGGTCGAACTTCTCGCCCGGACGCAGGTCGGCCTGCGCCATCAACTGCACGAAGGTCGGGCTGGCGCCGAAGAACGTGGTCCCGGTCCGCGAAACCAGCTCCCACAACCGATCCACCCCGGGATGGACCGGATTGCCGTCGTAGAGGACCACCGAGGAACCGGTCAACAACGCGGACATCACCAGGTTCCACATCATCCAGCCGGTGGTGGTGTAGAAGAACATCGTCGAACCCGGTTTGAGGTCCAGATGGAAGTGCATCACCTTCAGGTGTTCTGTCAACATGCCGACGTGGCTGTGCACGATGGCCTTGGGCAGGCCAGTGGTGCCGGAGGAGAACAGAATCCAGATCGGATGGTCGTGCTCGACGAGTTCGAACCGGAACCGCTCCTCGCCGATGTCCGCTCCGGCGAGGAGTTCCCGCCAGGCCAGCTGACCTGCACTTGACAGTCGTCAAGAATTTACTGGACAATCATCAAATATATCGATCGGAGGGTGTCGCGATAGACTCTTCCCCGGCGCGGTAGCCGTCGTCCGGTCGGCGGTGACGCGCAGCGGGCGGCGAAAAGGCGGTGGAAGGGCAGTTGTGACCGAGGTTGCTGACAACAAGCAGGATCGATTCACGCGACGCCAGGTCGACAAGTTCGCGCAACGGCGGACCGAGTTGGCGCAGGCGGCGCTGATCACGCTGTCCGAACTCGGCTACGCGCGCACCAGCCTTCGCGAGATCGCCCAGAACTCCGAGTTCTCGCACGGCGTGCTGCACTACTACTTCCGCGACAAGGTCGAGCTGATCACGCACTGCGTTCGGCAGTACAAGGCGGAATGCGTCAAGCGCTACGACGAGGTCGTCGACACCGCGCGAACGGCGGAGGAGCTGGCCACGGGGTTCGGCGCCGCGATGGCGGCGACCCTGCGCGCGGACGCCCGGCTGCACCGGCTCTGGTACGACATGCGCAACCAGAGCCTGTTCGAGCCGGTCTTCCGGGAGGACGTGGTCGAGATCGACCAGAGCCTGGAACGGATGATCTGGCGGATCGTGGTCGGCTACGGCACGCTGCGCGAGCAACCGCTCGTGGTGGCCGCGCCGATCGCGTACGCGATGTTCGACGGACTGTTCCAGCAGGCGCTGTTCAAGTTCGTCTCCGGCGACGAGCAGGCCGCCGTCGAACTGGCGACCACCACCGCCGACATGCTGCGCAGACTCGTCACGCCGACGAGCTGACCGCGCCGGGATTCGGCCGCGTGGCGGGTCCTGCGGCCGTGCCCCGGGAGGGCGAGTTCACACGAGTTCACACGGAGTTTTCCTGTTGGGGACGGCAAAGGCAGCGCTTGTAACACGTGGTGCCCGACGATATGCGGGTGGCCGGTGAGATCAGCGTGCTGTCCCTCTACGAGGGCTTCTTCAGCGGTGGCGCGCGCATTCTGCACAGCGATGTTCTGGCCGGCCTGCACGGTCGGGGCCAGCGACATCGGGTGCTGAGCATTCACGGCGAGGTCTTCCGCGAGGCGACCTTGCAGCGGATGCAGGACGACGCCTGCTACCGCAAGCTCGTCGCGGCCGGGGTGGCGGTGTCGGCGTTGCGCGGCAGCAGCGGACCCGCGCTGTTCGGCGATGCGGAACTGGCAGCGGTGCAACGGGACGTGGCCGGCGCGGACGTCGTGCTCACGCTGAAGGAACAGCCGCTGCGGCTGGTCAACCAGGCCGGTTCGCACGGGGCCCCGGTGATCACCTGCCTGCACCGGTCCGACCCGGAGAACCAGGGGGCCGCGCTGGCGGACCTGCGCGCCGCGGTGCGGGCCGGCACGATCGCGGCACTGGTCTGCTGCGCCGAGTCGACCAGGGACGCCTACCGCGCGGCCGGGTTCCCGGCGAGCCTGTTTGAGGTGATCCCCAACGGTGTCGACCTGCGCCGCTTCCGGCCGGACCGGGCCGCCCGCGCGCGGGTGCGCCGCACCCTGGGCATCCCGGCCGACGCACCGGTGATCGTGTTCGCCGCCCGCTACGACCTGATGAAGAACGTGCCGCTGTTCCTGGCCGCCTCAGCGGCTTTCCTCGCCACCCGGCCGGATGCCCACATCCTGCTCTGCGGCGCCGGCATGACCCCGGCGAACACCGACCTCGCCGACGATCTGGCCGGTCTCGGTCTGCTCACCTCGCCCCGGCTGCACCTGCTCGGGGTGCGGACCGACCCGGAGGTGTTGTACGCGGCGGCCGACATCGTGTCGCTGACCTCCAGCTTCGGTGAAGCTGCCCCGTTGTGCCTGATCGAGGGCATGATGTGCGGCGCCATCCCGGTCGCCACCGATGTCGGCGACTGCGCCTCGATCGTGGCCGGCCGTGGCCTGCTGACCACGCAGGAAGCCGGCGCCATCGCGGCGGCCTGGACCGAGGCGCTGGCTCGCCGGCACGAGTTCACCCCGGCGCTGTTCGCCAGCCGCAACCAGTTCGGCCGCCGCCGGATGATCTCCTCCTACGCCGGCCTGATCCGGCGTACCAGCCGCGTTTCCGCCCGCCGCGCCCGGCTGCCGCTGGACCTGGCGGAGTTGATGCCCGAGGCCGTCGCCTGAGCACGGCGGTCGACGGACGGTTCTGACGTCGCCGGCCCGCCCGGCGACGTGATCAGGGGCGCCGAGTCCGTGACGTGATCAGGCGGTGCGAGTCCGGTGACGTGATCAGGGAGTGCCGAGTCCGGTGACGCGCACGACGACCTGTTCGTCGTTGGAGGTGTAGGCAAGGTACTCGAACCGGATACCGCTGGCCTCGACGTACTCCTGCCAGGCCTTGTGCTCGTGGTCCTGCCAGCCGGGATAGTTCCAGTACTCGTCGAACACCACCACCGAACCGGGGACCAGCCGAGGGCCGACGTTCGCCAGCACCGTCACGGTGGAGGAGTACAGGTCGCAGTCGACGTGCAGAAACGCCACCGGGCCGGAATGCTCCGCGAGGAACGGCGGCAGCGACTCGTCGAACCAGCCGATCACCAGTTGCGCGCCGTCCACCTCGGGTACCTCCGGCGCGTGGAAGGCACCGGCCGGGATGTTGGGCCGCCACGCCTCCGGCAGGCCCTCGAACGAGTCGAAGCCGTAGACGCCGGTGCCCTCGCGACCCTCGCTGATGATCCGCAACGTGTGTCCACTGTAGACGCCGAATTCCAGGGCCAGGCCGGCCGTGGTGACCAGGCCCAGCGCGTGCCGGAGAGTTTCGTCCGGATGCGGGAACGTCGCGGCGGTCGGCATGTGCCGCTGGGCGAAGTGCGCGCTGGTGAGCACGGCATCCCGCTCACCGGCGGCGTTGACGTCCCGCCGGGCCCGGAACTCGATCTCGGTCAGCTGGCGGGAAAGGTGCTCGATCTCCGTCCGGACCGTCGCCACCCCTCGGCCGACCTCGGCGGCGATGATCTCGCGCAGCAGCGGCTGGTATCTGGCCACCAGTCGATCGGCGGCCTGGCCGAGTCTCCTGCGCAACTGCCGTTGTATCACCGAAACCATGAAGTGAGCCTCCTGAACAGCGCCGTGGGGGAGACCAGGCGCCGATGGTCCGG
>CAJCJE010000010.1 GCA_903970565.1 Candidatus Melainabacteria bacterium
CCATGCAGCACGCCGGCCCGACCCTGCACACGCTGGCCGGCAACAAGGACAGTACCTCCGACAACTGGGCGGGCTACGTCGTCGACGGCGCGTCCAAGTCCTTCACCAGCGTCGAGTCGACCTTCACCCTGCCGAAAGTCAGCTGCACCGGTGACGGCGACACCTCCTTCTGGGTCGGCTTCGACGGCGACACCAGCGACTCGGTCGAGCAGATCGGCGCCTCCGGCGACTGCGACGGCACCAGTCCGGACTACTACGCCTGGTGGGAGATGTACCCGGCCGGCGTGCACGAGTTGAGCGACAACACCGAGCCGGGCGACACCTTCGAAGCCAAGGTCACCTATGGCGGCAGCGGTAAGTACACGCTCTACCTCGACGACGAGACCGAGGGCTGGACGGTCACCAAGAACGAGACCTCGACCAGCGCCGAGGACAACAGTGCCGAGGTGATCTTCGAGGCCGCCGGTCCGACCAGCGACGCGGTGCCGAAGTTCAGCTCGGTCGCGATGGACGACTCCACCGTCAACGGCACCGAGATCGGCGCCGACTCGCCGACCGCGATCGACCTGGTGCGCAACGGCGACACCCTGGTCACCCCCGGCGCCATCAACTCCGCCGGCAGCTTCACCTTCACCTTCCACGCCGCCCGCTGACCGAACGTTCCCAAACCTGTTGCCCCGCCGGAGTTTTCTCCGGCGGGGCAACGGTCGTTCTGGCGCGGGAATCGCGGGTTGACGCCGGGGCGGCAACTGCGCTGCGTATCCGTTGAGTGGTCGACAGTGACCGAGGACTAGGTTACAGTAACCTAGGTGTGGATCGAGGTGCTCCTGCTGTCGAGGCTGGCCCAGGGGCCGTCCCACGGATACGAGCTGCGCCGCCAGGTCGAGGAGGCGACCGGGCACGCGCTGTCGAACAATTCGCTGTACCCGACGCTGCGCCGTTTTCACGATGCCGGTGCGGTGAGCAGAACCGCCGAACCACAACCCGGCACCCCACCCCGGCACGTCTACACGATGACCGACATCGGCCGGGAAATGCTGCACGACATGCTCGCCGAACTGCCGGACGAACTCGCCGGTGAGGCGCCGGAATTCCTGGCCAGGCTCGGCGGTTTTCGGTTTCTCACCGAAACAGAACGGCTCCGGGTGCTCGATGCGAGGGATCGAGCCCTTACCCGGCAACAGGATCGGCTGGCCGGCTTCGGTACCGGGGTCGACTACTGGAGCGGGGAAGTCCTCGCCGAGGTCCAGCGACGGATTCGGAGCGAGCAGGACTGGATCGGCACGCTGCGCGCAGTCGCGGAAAAACCATTACTGGAGGAGGAAGTCGAATGACCGCCGAAGCTGATCTCGCTCCGCAGCTACCGTTCGACCGGCCCAACGTGCTCGATGTCGCACCGCTGTACGCGGTACTGCGGCGCGAGGCACCGTTGGTGAAGGTGCGCACCCCGGCCGGTGACCCGGCCTGGCTGGTGACCAGGTACGCCCAGGCCCGTGAGGTCTTCGCCGACCCACGCTTCGGCCGTTCGCACCCGGCCCCGGAGGAGGCCTCGCAGGTGTCGCGGGCGGCGATCATCGCCGGCCCGACGGGAAACTACGACACCGAGGCGGCCGACCACGCCCGGATGCGCAAGATGCTGATCCCCGCGTTCTCCGCGAACCGGATGCGCAGGCTGGCCGACCACGTGCAGGAACTGACCGACCGCTGTCTCGACGAGATGCAGGCCGCGCACGACGCGGCGCCGGAGAAGCCGGTCAACCTGCACGAGCTGCTCGCGTTTCCCTTGCCGGTACTGGTGATCTGCGAGCTGCTGGGGGTTCCCTACGAGGACCGCGAGCAGTTCCGCGACTACTCCGAGCGGATCGGCCGGCTCGACGGCGGCCAGGACTCGCAGCTCGCGATGGCCGACTTCATGGCCTACATGGGCGGCCTGGCCGAGCGCAAGCGCGCGAATCCCGGCGACGACGTGGTGTCCGACCTGGTCCGCGCGCAGCAGGAGGACCCGTCCTTCACTGACCAGGACCTCGCCCGGCTCGGCGCCGGACTGTTGTTCGCCGGGCACGAGACCACCGCCGGCCGGATCGACCTCGGCGTGCTGATGCTGCTGTCCGACCTGACCCGGCGGGACGCCTTCGTCGCCGATCCGGCCGGCCAGGTGCAGGCCACGGTCGAGGAGATCCTGCGGATGTCATCGCCGGGAGGCATCGGCCTGCCGCGCTACGCGCACGCCGACGTGGAGATCGGCGGGGTCATGATCGCCAGGGGCGACGCGGTGCTGCTGACAGTCGGTCCGGAGAACCGGGACGAGGACGTGTTCAGCAACCCGGACGAGTTCGACCCGACGCGCAAACCGAATCCGCACATCGCCTTCGGCCACGGCGGATTCTTCTGCATCGGCGCCAGCCTGGCCCGGACCGAACTGCGCGTCGTGTTCACCTCGCTGTTCACCCGGTTCCCCGGCCTGCGGCTGGCGGTCGGGGTCGACGAACTCGACGTCCGGTCCCACCGGGTCACCGGTGGGGTGGACCAGGTTCCGGTCCTGTGGTGAGTGCCGTGGTGAGTGCCGGTCGCGTTCCTCGGTGAGCGCCGGCCGAGTCTGACCTGGGCACCCCTGGTCCCGGTGCCGACGCGCCGGGACCAGGGGCCGCACCGCACGCTGCTAACTTTGTACCCGAAGTTGTGCTGGTGAATGCGGTGGGAGAGGGTTCGTGGACGAGCCAGAGCAGAGTTGGGTTCAGCGGGCGGCCGACGCCGCGATCGACCATGCCCAACGGTCGGGTGGCAAGCAGATCGTCTGTGCGTCGGGAGTCTCGCCGTCCGGGCCCATCCACCTCGGCAACCTGCGTGAGGTGATGACCGCGCACTTCGTCGCCGAGGAGATCGTCTCGCGTGGCATGGACGCGGTGCACCTGCACTCCTGGGACGACTATGACCGCTTCCGTAAGGTGCCCGCCGGCCTCGACCCGACGCTGGCCGAGCACGTCGGCCGCCCGGTGGCCGCCGTGCCGGACCCCTACGGGGAGCAGGATTCCTACGCCGCGCACTTCATCGGCGAGTTCATCGACGCGCTGTCCCGGATGGGTATCCGGATGCACGAGGTGCGGCAGTCGCAGCAGTACCCGGCGGGCACCTACAACGCCGCGATCCGTCAGGCGATGGACAACCGGGGCGAGGTTTTCGACCTGCTGGCGGGTTTCCAGACCGAGGGTCTGCACGACCGTCCGCTGGACGAGCGCCGCGCCGAGTACTACCCCTTCAAGCCCTA
>CAJCJE010000011.1 GCA_903970565.1 Candidatus Melainabacteria bacterium
TCCGCCGCTGATCACCGTCGCCGAGTTCACGGCGGCCAACCGCCACCAATGGCTCGCCGATACCTCACCGTCCGACAACGACGGCACCACACCCTGCGCCGGGTGACCCCGGCCGCACGGTGCTACCGCGACAACACCGACACCGCGCCCGTCGTGGCCCGCTGCCGACGGTTCGGCCACAACGAGGACGGACCCCCGGAACGGGGCGTCCCGCCCGCAGCGGCGGTGGACGAGTAACGCCAACCACACTTTCGCCCCTCCATCGACTTCCCGCTCGGACCGCCCAGCTTCCGCCGTGAAACACGAGTCGTTCGCGACGGTACGCACGCGGTCCCTGTTCTGGCACAAACATCTTGTGCCACAGACAAAGTAGGTCGTCGAGGGTGCTTGCCTGCTCGATGTGGACAGAGGTGTCGTGGACCCAACCATGTCGAACAACCATGACTTTTCAGGAGGACCGTCGTGACCACGCCACCGGAAAACCACGTCACCGCGCCGCCCGTGCGACGCGGCCGGCCCTCGTCCCGTCCACCGGGTGCGCCCGAGGATCAGTCGCGGCGTCGACCGCCGTCTCGCCGCCGGCCTGAGCCGAACAGTTCACAGTCGACGAGGCGCACGTCTGCTTCCGGGCCGAGAACCCGCCAGCCGCTGCCGCCCGGTGTCGACGCGGTCTGCGACGGGCTGACCGTCACCTTCGACATCCGCTATGTCGATGGCGAGGAAGGCGACCGGGTTGCCGCCGCGCAGGCAGCCGCCATCTCCGCACTGCTGAACTGGCTCGCTCACCGCGACGCCACGAGCGCCCCAGAGCAGGGTGCTGCCGGGCGGGTCGCTGAGGAAGGACAAGCGGCATGAGCGCCCTTCACTCGGACTCCGCGCCGCTGGCCCTGCGCCGCCCGCAGGCAGCCGACGAGGACATGACGGCCCTGGTCGGGCTCGGCGGCGGGGTCAGCGAGGTCCCGGTCGCGGTGTTCCTGCGCACCTCGACCCGCGACCTCCAAGACCCGACGTTGTCGCTGCCCCGCCAGCTCGACAACTGCCGCAAAGTGCTGCCGTCAGGGTTTGTCATCGTCGCGTTCTTCTACGACGTGGAGTCCTCCCGCAAGGACCTCGACCAGCGCGGTCTGGGCAACGCCCATGAGGCGTTCAATATCCCGATCCCCCGCGACGGTGGTCTGGCCGATCTGCTGGCCGAAGCCCAGCACCCCGGCCGCCGGTTCGAGGCCGTCGTCGTGGAGGAGATCGAACGCGCCGCCCGCTGGACGCATCAGTCCACCCAGCTCGAACACACCCTGGAGAAGGTCGGCGTCCCGCTGTTCGCCGCCGACGAAGGCCCGATCTCCATCACCGAGAAGCGCGCGACCCAGATCCTGGTGCGCCGGATGAAACAGGGCGTCGGCGAGTGGTTTCTCCGGCACACCCTGGAGCAGTCATGGGAAGGCTTCCGTGAACACACCAAGCAGGGCTGGAACATCGGCAAGGCCCTCTACGGCTACGCCCTCCAGCGGGTGGAACACCCCGTCGCCGCCAAGCGGGAGGAGGGCAAGACCAAGTCGCGGCTGCTCGTCGACGCCGAACGCGGGCCGACGGCGACGCAGATCTTCCTCTGGCGGCACGACGAGAAACTCGCCTACAAGGTGATCGCCGAACGCCTCAACCTCGATCTCGACCGCTACCGGCCACCCCAGCCCAACCGTCGCGAGCGGGCGCGCAACTGCTGGACAGTCTCCTCTGTCCGCGAGATCCTCTCCAACCCGAAATACACCGGGTACATGGTCTGGAACCGCAGGGCGAGCAAGAAGGGCGGGAAGTTCAACCCGCCGGACAAGTGGATCTGGTCACCCGAGCCCACCCACGAGCCGTTGGTCACTCTGGAGATGTGGCAGGAAGTCCAGGAGATCGCCAAATCCCGACAGGGCTCCCGGATGGCCGGAGCAAACCAGCACCCCGCCACCCGGCGCACCTACGCCCTTCGCCACTACGTCCATCACGTCTCGTGTGACAAGCGCATGTTCGGCAAGTCCCGCAAGGGGCTGGCCTACTACACCTGCCAACCGCAACTGGACCGCGTCGGGAACCCGCAGGACTACGCCGACCATCCCCGCACCGTGTACGTGCGGGAAGACCGGCTGCTCGACTGCGTGCAGACCTTCTTCGCGCAGCGAGTCCTCGGTCGAGACCGCGCCGAGCTCCTGCGGCACCAGATGGCCAAACAGGGCACCCACGAGCACCACGACCAGAAGAAGCGGATCGCGGCTGTCGAGAAGACCATCGCCGAGCTGGGTCGTCGCCAGGACAACCTGATGGATGAGAGGGAAGCCAAGGCCCTCGACGACAACGACGAGATCGGACGCGCGTGGGGCGAACGACTCCGCGCCCGCTTCGCCGACCTGGAGAACCAACGACGGGCCAAACAGGCTGAGTTGGACCATCTCCGGATCGTCGCTGAACGGGAACAGCCTCAACAGCCCGAATTGCTCGACATGCTGCCGCAACTGAAGCTCGAACTGGCCGACGCGCCCGACCCACTCCAGCGGGGCCTGTACGAAGCCTGCGGCATGAAAATCCACTACGACCACGCCACCCGCAACGTCACGATCCGCGCCACCCTGCGCAGCGAAACGGTGCCAGCCGTGGAACAGGCGGCCAACATTATCGCCCTGACCAGGGAAAATGCCCTCTCCGAGGTGCAGATTTCTCCTCAACCAGCACCAGGTGCTGATGTTGCCCATGTTTTGCGTGTCCTGCCGGGGGCACGTACAGCATCTACACAAGCAGCGCCTGCCATCTGAGCAGGCGTTTCTTGTGTAGATGACATGAATTCGGTGATCCTTTCCGCTGCGTGGGCGATGTCGGGTAGTTGGTCGGCGGGCAGCCGGATGGTGATGGTCGCGCGGTCGCCCTCGTCGTGCAAGCGGACGGCGAGTTGGGTGATCTCGAACAGTTTCCGCAGTAGCGGCTCCGGTGCGTCGGCCAGGTTGAGCGCCAGGTAGGGCAGCGCGTCCAGCAGCGCGGTGTCCTCGATGCCGGGACGGCCCGGTTCGGCCTCGTCGGCGGCGTCGAGTCCGGCGATGGCGGCCAGCGTGGCGGTCTTCTCCGCGTCCAGGTCGTTGTAGCTGCCGCGTAGGGCCTTGGTGAACGGGTCTTCGGGGTCGCCGTCCTGGGCTTGTCGCATGATCGAGTTCTGCCGTCGCACCACGTCGGCCAGCGTCCGTTGCAGGCGTTCCCGCTCGGTCTGCCGCTCGCGGGTGGCGCGGTCGTCGACTCCCGCGAGGTCGGCGGCCAGGATTGCCCGGCGGTCGGTGCCGAACACCCGGTCTGCGAAGAACCTCGCCACCGCGTCGAGGATGGCGTCCTCGCGCACGTAGACGGCCTTGGGGTGGCCCTCGTACTTGTCCGGCCGCCCCCGGTTGTTGTTGCGGGGCCAGCACAGGTAGTAGGCGCGTGTTTGGCGGTGGTTGCCGAACATCCGTCGTCCGCACGCGCAGAACACCATGCCCCGCAACACATACGTACGCCGTGTCTCGGGGTGCGCGTTGGCGGTGTTGCCGTCGCGGGAGCCACGCTTGGCCTGCCTGCGGGCATTGAGTTCGTCGTACATCCACTTGGGGATCAGCGGCTCGTGCGCGGGCTCGGTGGACCACACCCACTTCACCGGGTCGTTGACCTTCCCGTGCCGGGACCGGGACGCCCGCCGGTTGAACACCTGGAATCCGGTGTACTTGGGGTTCCGCAGCACCTCGTACACGCTGGTCTTACCCCACGCGCCGCGTGCCCGCGTCTTGCCGGGCGGTTCGGGTGGCGGGTACTTGGTCG
>CAJCJE010000012.1 GCA_903970565.1 Candidatus Melainabacteria bacterium
GGCGGCCGTTGCGCAACGGCCGGTGGGGCGGCACGAAGCCGGACCGGGTCCGGGACCGGCCGGCGCGGCGGACCCTGGTGCTGGTCGGGCCGGGCGGGGTGCTGCTCGACCGGATCGTCGAGCACCTGGCCGACACCGACCTGGCGCACCGGGTGATCACCTCGCCGGAGAACCTGCTGGACACCGAGCTGACCAGGGACCACGTGGTGCTGGTCGTGCCGGCGACGAGCACCGACGATGGGGCGCGGGACGCCGCGTTCGACGCGACCTGGCTGCTCACCCGTGCCGTGCAACGGGTCGCCGCCGCCGGACTGCCCGCGCCGGCTCGGGTCTGGTGCGTGACGCAGGGCGTGCGGGAGGGCGCCCTGCGCCACTCCGCCCTGTGGGGGCTGGGCCGGATCGTCGGCGGCGAGCACCCCGACCTGTGGGGCGGCATCGTGGACGTCGGCGAATCCCCGCTGGACATCGAGGGTCTGCTGACCGTGCTGTGGTCGCTGCGCGGCGAGGACGTGGTGGCGGTCCGGGACGGCGAAGCCTCCGTCGCTCGGCTGCGCCGGTTGGTCGGCGAGGCGACCCGACCGCCGAGGACCTGCCGGCCGGACGGCACCTACCTGATCACCGGTGGGCTGGGCGCGCTCGGCCACGAGGTCGCGCACTGGCTGGCCGACCGGGGAATGCGCCGGGTGATCCTCACCGGACGCACCGCGCTGCCGCCGAGGGAGAACTGGGACGCGCTCACCGATCCGGCGCAGTGCGCCCGAGTGGAGTCGGTGCGTTCGCTGGAACGGCTGGGCGTCAGCGTGACCACGGTCGCGGTGGACATCGCCGACGGCCCTCGGGCCGCGCAGGCGCTGTCGGCGGCCCTGCTCGGTCTGCCGCCGATCCGGGGGGTCGTGCACGCCGCGGGGGTGCTGGACGACCGCATGGTCACCACCCTGGACGAGGAGTCACTGCGCACCGTGCTGCGGCCCAAGATCGGCGGGGCGCTGACCCTGGACACGATGTTCCCGCCGGGCACGCTGGACTTCTTCGTCCTGTTCTCCTCCTGCGGCTATCTGCTCGGGCTGCCCGGCCAGGCCAGTTACGCCGCCGGCAACGCCTTCCTGGACGCGCTGGCCACCCGGCGCCGGGCCGCCGGGGACGACGGGACGACGAGTTTCGGCTGGACCTCGTGGCGCGGGCTGGGCATGTCGACCTCGTCCTCGGTGATCGACGCGGAACTGGCCGCGCGCGGTACCGGCGACGTCAGCCCGGCCGAGGCGTTCAGCGCCTGGGAACTGGCCGAGCGCTACGACCTCGGCTACGCGGCGGTGCTGCGGATGCGACCGCCGGAGCCGGGGATGCGCCGGTTGCCGCTGCTCAGCGAGCTGCCGGTGACCGAGCCGGACGGTCCGGCGGCACCGGCGGAGGAGACCGGGCCGTGGGTCGGGCAGACCGGGGCGGCGCTGCACGCGTGCCTGGTGGAGGAGATCCGGCGCCAGGTCGCCAGCGAGTCCGGACTGACCGCCTCCGAGGTGGACCCGCAGCGGCCGTTGATCGAGATGGGTTTGGACTCGGTGATGACGGTGCGGGTGCGGCGCGGGCTGGAACGACGTTTCCGGTTCGCCCTGCCGGCGACGCTGTTCTGGGACCGGCCGACCGTCGACGCGGTCGCGGCCCTACTGGCCGCCCAAATGGACGAACCCGAGCAGGCGGACGAGGTCGCGCTCGAACAAGCAGCATGAGAAGGAGGTCCGCGATATGAGCCCGGATGGCTTCGTACCGTGGCCGGCAGACCTGGCGCACGTCTACCGGGCTGCGGGGTGCTGGTCGGACCGCACGCTGGGGTCCTACCTGTGGGAGTGGGCCGAACGCTGGCCGCACCGAACCGCGCTGGTGGACGGCCCGCACCGGCTGACCTACGCCGAACTCGCCGCACGCGCCGACCGGCTGGCCGAGGAGCTGTCCCGGCGCGGCCTCGGCCGGGGGGACGTCGTCCTGGTGCAGCTGCCCAACTGTTGGGAGTTCGTCGCGGTCACCCTGGCCTGCTTCCGGCTCGGCGTGGTGCCGACGATGATGCTGCCGCCGCACCGCGAGCACGAGCTGACCGCGATCGGCGCGCACGTCGGGGCGAAGGCGCTGGTCGTGCCGGACACCTGGCGCGGTTACGACCACCAGGACCTCGCGCACCGGGTCGCGGCGGCGCTGCCGGGAGCACCGCAGGTGCTCGTGGTCGGTGCGCGGGTCCGACCGGACTCGGTCGACGTGCGCGGACTGCTCGCGCCGGGCGGGGACGTCGTGGCCCGGCGGCGCCGGTTGGACGAGCGGGCGCCGGCCCCCGGCGACATCGCGCTGTTCCTGCTGTCCGGGGGCACCACCGGGACGCCGAAGGTGATCAGCCGCACGCACGAGGACTTCCGGTTCAGCATCGACAACTGCACCAGGGCCTGCGGCATCACCTCGGACACGGTGTACCTGGCGGTACTGCCGGTCGGACATGCCTTCCCGCTGTCGAGCCCAGGAGTACTGGGCACGCTCTACCGGGGCGGCCGGGTGGTGCTGCTGCCCTCGCCACAGCCGGAGACGGTGTTCACCGCGATCGAGGCCGAGCGGGTGACGGTGACCTCGGCCGTGCCGGCGGTCGCGCTGAAGTGGATGGCCGCGGCCCGCACCAGCACGCACGACCTGGCATCGCTGCGCTACCTGCACGTCGGCGGCTCCACCCTGGCCCCGGAACTGGCCGCGCAGATTGGTCCCGCCCTGGGTTGCCGCCTGCAACAGGTGTACGGCATGGCCGAGGGGTTGATCTGCTACACGCCGCCGGACGCGCCGGCCGAGGTCAGCTGCCATACCCAGGGCAAACCCGTGAGCCCCTACGACGAACTGCTGGTCGTGGACGAGGCCGGCCGGCCGGTGGCGCCGGGCGCGGAGGGTGAGCTGCTCACCCGTGGCCCGAGCACGCCGCGCGGCTACTTCGGGGTGCCCGGCCAGAACGAGCTCAGCTTCACCCCGGACGGCTGGTTCCGTACCGGGGACGTGGTGCGGCTGACCGCCGACGGCGACGCGGTGGTCTGCGGCCGGGTGAAGGACCTGATCAACAGGGGTGGCGAGAAGATCGCCGCCGCCGAGATCGAGCTCCTGGTCCAGGAGTTGCCCGAGGTCGCCGAGGTGGCCGCGGTGCCGGTGCCCGATCCCGAGGTGGGCGAACGGGTGTGTGTGGTGGTCCGGTTGCACCCAGGCCGGGAACTGACCCTGGCCAGGATCTCGACGGCGCTGACCGCGCGCGGCCTGGCCGCGTTCAAGATCCCGGAACACCTTGTGCTGCTTGACGAGCTGCCGCACACCGCGGTCGGCAAGGCCGACAAGAAGGCGTTGGCGCGCCTGCTGGCCACACCCGTGCGCAGCCAACTGGCCGCCTGACCCCGTCCGAAGAGAAGTCTGGTAATCCGTTCAGTGATGCACGCCTCACAATGAAAAACGCACACGAAAACCGTGTACCCCGTCCGATTCGCGGTGACGAATCCACGGGGGACAACTGACAATGGCCTGGCCAGAAATGAGATGTGCATATCGCGGGAGATGAGCTTTGCACAACTGGTGGAATCACCGGAAACGTGTCCGGTCCGACCGCAACGGTCACCACATCCACCAGCCAGCGAACCGGCAGGGGGGTGCCGGCCGAACCAGCCTGGGCACCCACGAACCAGCGTGATGCCCACGTAGTCGCCGGGAGGTAGCTATGAGCACGGCCACCAGACAGCACACCTGCGCGGTCTGCGGGAGTCCTTTCCTTCCTCAGGACCGCATCGACCTCGAACCACTGATCGACGGCGCGATCCGCTACATCGCGGTGCACGCCGAGCACAGCACGTTCGCGCCGCCGCGCCTACAGCACAGGACCGGTCGCCCGACCGCGGGCACCACGCACGCCGAACGCGCCAGCCGGCAAGCGGCCTGAGCCAACGCCTTTGGGTACACCGGGGAGCGCACTCGACGCCGTGGTCGGCAACCACGACGCGAGCGCGCACGCCGGCAGGTGATGGTCAGCCACGCGACGCCGCGCCGACGAGGCCGGCATCCGCTCAGGCGACCGAGCGCAGGTGCGGACCCCCCTGGGCGCGTAGCCGGGTGTTGGCCGAGGTGGGGCGAGGCGCCAGGGTGATCGCGAACGGCGGGTCGATCGGGCCCGGCAGGCGCATGTGCAACCGCACGTGGCCGGCTCGGTCCGCACGCACCGACACGTTCTGGCGGGTCGAGCCGAGGGAGAACGTGGAGTTGGCCGTGCCGGGAAAGTGCTCCGCGATGGCGATCACCCACCACTCCCCCTCCGGCACCCCGTGGATCTCCACGTCGCCGGTGCCGGAGTTCATCCGGCCGGTGAAGGCCACCGGGCCGCGCTGCGGGACGGCGTCCCCGAACACGCCGACGAGCATGTCCGCGGGCGGCGCGCCGGTGGGCATCTCGATCCTGGCGTGGATGGTGCCGTTGCCCAGGCTCGCCGACGCGCAGGCGTGCCCGGCCTCGCGCAGTTGGGGCAGCGGCGGCAGGTGGCGGAAGTGCGGGGCGAGCGCGACCAGGAACTGCGCGACCTCGGGGTCGCGGTACTCGGTCGGTGTCATGCCCACCGCGCGGGTGAACCGGCTGGTGAACGTGCCCACGCTGCTGTAGCCGACGCTACAGACCACATCCGAGACGGTCAGCGTCGTGGTCAGCAACAGTCGCTTGGCCTCGAACAGCCGGATCGCGGTGAGGTAGCGGCCGGGGGTCACCCCGGTTGCCTGCGCGAAGATCCGGGAGAAGTGGAACGGGCTGACGAACACCTCGGCCGCCAGCTCGGTCAGCGTGATGGAATCGAAGTACCGAGCGCGCATGGACGCGATCGCCTGTAATACCGCCGGATGCAGCATCGGCCGAAGCGCGGTGCCGGCGCGGTTGTCGTCGGTCCGTTTGACGGTGACCGACGGGACGGCGTGCAAGTGCCCCATTATCAGACCTCGAATTCAGAGTTCTGGCATTCCGGGGTACCAGAAAATAGCCTGACGGTTTCGATATTCCTGAAGACCGGTTGAGACCGCTACCAGCGCGGGTGCACACCACCGGAAAAACACGCTTATGGAGGCCAATTGGCGAGAACAGCAGGTCAGGGTTTATGCTGAAAGGGACTTTAAACCGGTTTATTCCGGACAATTCTGGCGGCGCCAGTGCAACTCATCATTTCGATATGAAGAACACACAAGCCCGCCAATGCGGCCGTCACTGGATTTGATTCCGGCCCCTGTGTCACTGTCAAACCTCAGGCAACCGTGGCCGATTTCTCGGCCGCGTTACGACTGGGGGACCACCATGCGACGCAATCTGGGAGACGCAGCGATGGACACCGAGACCAGTGTAACGAACGGTGTCGGCGGTGCCGCGTCACGGGTACTGATGTCCTCGCGCGAGGTCCAGTTTCGGGTACTGGGACCGCTGGAGGTCGTCAAGGACGGTATCGACTACGCCCCGACCACACCGAAGATCCTGCAACTGCTGGCGATCCTGGTGATCCGGCCGGGGAAGATCGTGCACCTCGACTCGATCATCCGAGAACTGTGGGAGAGCGAGCCGCCACGCAGTATGCGCAAGACCGTGCACACCTACGTGCACCACCTGCGCCGGTGCATCGAGCAGAACGAACTCGCGCGGGACGCGGAGTCCCTGGTGGTCACCCGCTCCCCCGGCTACCTGTTCCGGATCGACCCGACGCAGGTCGACGTGTGGCGCTTCCAGCAGTTGCACCAGCAGGGCCGCGAACTGCTGCGCCGCAACGACTTCGCGGAGGCAGCAAGCTGCTTCCGGGATGCGCTGGGCATGTGGAGCGGTGCGCCGCTGGCCAACGTGCAGACCGGGCCGATGCTCTCCGCGTACTCCGTCGAACTGCTCGAACAGCGGCGCAGCGCGCACCACCTGCGCATCGAGGCGGAGATCCACGCCGGAGGACACCGGGAACTGATCGGCGAACTGCGCTCGCTGGTCGCCGCGAACCCGCTGGACGAGGGACTGCACGGTCAGCTCATGCGGGTCCTGGGCCGCAGCGGCCGGCGCTCGGACGCGATGGCGTCCTACCGCGCGCTGCGCAACAGGTTGCACCACGAACTGGGGGTGGAACCTTGCGACGAACTTCAACTCCTGCACCACGAGCTGTTGTCCGAAGGAGACCAAGCCTCCTAGTCGGTCCGATCGCACCACGCACAACCCCCACCGCACGGCAGGAAAGTGAGGACGGACGCATGAACACCCGAACCTACGGTCAGATCTGTGGGCTGGCCCGCGCAATGGAGCTCGTCGGCGAACGCTGGGCGATGCTCGTCGTGCGCGATCTGATCCTCGGTCCCAAGCGGTTCGCCGACCTCCAGCACGGCCTGCCGAGGATTCCGGCCAGCCTGCTTTCCGCGCGCCTGAACGAACTGGAGAACACCGGGGTGGTCCGTCGGCGGGTGCGCTCCCAGCTGGATGCCGCGGTCGTCTACGAACTCACCGAGTACGGCGGCGAGCTGGAGCAGATCATGCTGCAACTGGGCCTGTGGGGCGCGCGCTCGCTCGGCGAGCCCAGCCCGAGCGACGTGTTCACCCTGGACGCCGCGATCCTCTCGCTCTACACCACGTTCCGGCCGGAGGCCGCGCTGGGCGTGCACGTCAACTACGAGCTGCACTACGGTGACATGATCGTGTACGCGATGGTGGACGACGGCGCGCTCAAGGCGGCCGAAGGTGCCCACCCGGACGCGGACATCGTGATCGAGCCCGACCTGTCGGTGCTGCTCAAGCTCCTCACCGGCGAGATGACCGCGACCGAGGCGATCGCCAGCGGGCAGGTGCGCATCCAGGGTCCGATGGAGCACCTGGACCTGTTCACCGAGCTTTTCCAGGTCCCCGCCGCGCCGGCGCCGGCCGAGGGGCTCGTCGTCCGCTGAGGACGGCGAACACCGAGACAGACTGGAGGAACAATGGCCGACCAGCAGGGTGTGCCAACGGGACGGACCGCGCGGACGCTGCGGACGCTGCGCCAGGTGGATATCGGGATCGATCTGTTCGATCCGGGGGAGATGTCGGCGGTCGTCATGGAGTTCGAGGCGATCACCAAGCGCTCCTACGGGCAGTTCTGCGGGGTGGCCCGTGCCCTGGAGGTCATCGGCGAGCGATGGGCGCTGCTGGTCGTGCGGGACCTGCTGGTCACCGCGAAGACGTTCGACGAGCTGCGGCGCGGCCTGCCGCGCATTCCAGCGGACACGCTGGCCACGCGACTGCGGCAGTTCGAGCGGGCCGGGATCACCCGGCGCCGGACGCGGGCCGGCCAGCCGGAGGTGGAGGTGCACGAACTGACCGAGTACGGCCGGCAACTCGACGAGATCACGCTGCGGCTGGGCCGGTGGGGCGCGCAGATGCTGCACGATCCCCGGCCGGAGGAGATCGTCACCCCGGACTCGCTGGTCATGGCGATGCGCGCCACCTTCCGGCCGGAGCACGCCCACGACGTGCGGGCGGTCTTCGAGATCCACATCGAGGACATCGTGATCAATCTCGTCGTGATGGACGGAACCCTGCGCGCCACCACGGGTGAGCACGAGGCACCGGATCTGGTGATGTACCCAGGGCGCGCGATGCAGTTGCTGATGTCCGGCGAGATGACCCCGCACGAGGCGCTGACCGACGGGCACGTGACGGTCTCCGGCGATCCGGTGCTGCTGACCAGGTTCAGCGAGATCTTCCGCATCGGCTGACCACAGATTCCAGGAAGCAGACGACGACCGAGGTCCGAACCGGCGCACCGGCCGGCCAACGAACAGCGGGCCGTTGCTCACGTCGAAGGGAGCGGATCATGACATCGTTGGCACATTCGGAACCGACTCAGCTCGCCGAGGGGGACACCGCGGGTATCGCGCGCCAGTTCATCACCGCGCTGCGCTACCTGCCCTCCTGGGGACGGGACGAGGTGCTGCGCAGACTGATGATGGTGATAGCGCAACACGAACGTACCGACGACCCGTCCGTGGTCGAGCACTTCCTGGAAAGCCTGGTGATGACCGCGCGGATGGAGCGCGATCCGGCGTACCTGATGGCCGAGGCCGAGCGGGAGTCTCCCGGCGAACCGCGCGACATCGCCGAGGTGATCGCGGGAATCGAGACGGGTCGCCGTGACGAACCCGGAGCGTAGGCGGCGCCGACTCAACCTCGGCGTCGCGCGTCTGGCGCGGTGGGCGGGCACCGCCAGCCAGGTGGAGAAGAACGCCGTGTACGAGGCGCTGTTCGCGGTGTCCGACGGTTCGGTGTTCCGCACCCACACGGTGCTCGACGATGTGCAGCGGACCGGCGAGTTCTTCGTGCTGGTCCGCGAGAGCCTGGTGTTGAAGGTCAGTATGCATCCCTTCAACACCTTCGGCATCCTCTACATCGGGCCCCAGGACGTGGTGCAGGACGAGCCGACCCCACCAGCCGAGACACCGCCGCCGACGATGCCGGACAAGACCCTTCCCCGCGACGAAGGTTCGCGGGACGCACCAGCCGAAACGCCGGATCACCGACGCGCGCCGAAGTAGCCCTGCTCTGGCAAGGTGGGAAAGGTGCGGACGCAATCCTCGATCCACTCCCCGGACGGCGATCGGGCGCGTAGGGTACGCGCAGATTGTTGCTCTGATTCAGGAGAGGGCCGAATCCCCTCGACATGGAATTGCTCGTACCCGACCAGAGCCGGACCGACATCGGCCCGCCCACCGCGATGACAATCGCGCCGGGAATACGCCGCTTTCCGGCGTGTTCGTTCGGCCAGGACACACCGTCCGCGCCGACCCGACGCTCTCAACCCAGTTTCCGCGTTCGCCTGAAACGTGTCCCTCACGAGGAGCTCCCGTGTCCAAGGATTCGGACGACCGCCGCACGGCACGGGTCCAGCTGTGGTCGTTGCGCGAGGACGTCCTCGTCGAGGACGCCCCCGGCCAGGAGCGGCTGGTGGTGATCACCCAGTGGGGCGAGGTCGTCATCCACCCCGTCGACGAGACGGTGCGCGAGTCGCTGCGGCGGATGAGCCTTGGCCCGGTCTCCCTGGAGAACGTGCTCACCCCACGGCGTGGGGTGCGCCGCGACGGGACGAACCTGCGGCAGGTGCTCAACCAGCTGAGCGGTTCGGTGGTGCGCTCGCTGGGTCTGTCCGACGGGGAGGCACCGCTGCTGTCCGCGGTCCCGGTCACCCGGCACGCCGCGCTGCACCTGCCCAGGATCGAGGCACGCAGCCCGATCCGGCTCTCCCGGTTCACCATCATGCGGGCGCACGGGGACGAGTTGATGCTGGAATCGCCGCTGGCCGAGTACGACGTCCTGCTGCACCGGCATCTGGCCGCTCAGACCGTGGCCGCGCTGGCCGGTGTCACCTCGGCGCCGGAGATCGCGGAGTTACTCCGCCTGTCGACCGACCTGGTCGCCGACATCCTGGCCTACCTCGTGGGCACCGGAGTGGCGCTGTCCGGGGAGCGCGACCCGGAGACCGGACGGGCCACCTTCGCCGAGGACAGCGACCCCACGCTGATCCGGTGGTCGCACCACGACCTGCTGTTCCACGTGCGCAGCCGGATGGGCCGCCACGGCGGCCCCTCCGGCGCGGTGTTCCCGTACGCGGACAAACTGCCCGCACCGGATCTGGTCAAACCGCTGTCCAGCGGCGAGTTGTACTACCTCTACCGCCCCGACATCACCAACCTGATCGCCACCGACCCGACCCTGACCGAGGTGCTGGAGAACGCGCGGCGGTATTCGGAGCTGACCGACCGACCCCTGACCGCCGAACAGGTGGGTGAGCTGCTCTTCCGCGCCGCGCGCATCCGCTCGGTCGCTTCGGAGTCCACCGCCCAGGTGAGCTACGCCGTCTCCGACCGTCCGTACCTGAGCGTGTTCGGGCTCTACGAACTCGAACTGTACGTGACCGTGCACAACTGTCTCGGCCTGCCGAAGGGCATCTACCACTACAACCCCCGCGCACACGCGCTGGCGCTGGTCAACGACTCATCCTCCGAACGCGGCGAGTTACTCGACGGCGCGCGGGTGGCGGCGCGGACGTCCGTGCAGCCGCCGATCCTGATCTCACTGACCGTGCGCGTCGAGCGCTCCTCCTGGATGTACGGGGGCATCGGCTACTCGCTGACGCTGGCGCACGTCGGCGCTCTCCAGCAGACGTTGTGCCTGGTTGCCAACGCGATGGGGCTCGCGGCGTGCGCGCCCGCGGTGGACCCCGGTGATGCCACCGACGGCGCGCTGCGCCTGGACACCCCGGCTGAGGTCGCGGTGGGTGAGTTCATCGTCGGGTAGGCCCGAAAGGCCGACTCTGGCCGGTATGCCCGGTCAGAGCCAGCCGGAGTCCTTGGCGATCCGGATGGCGTCCACCCGGTTGCGCGCGTTGAGCTTGCTGACCGCCGCCGTGAGGTAGTTGCGGACGGTTCCGGCGGACAGGTAGAGGTGCGCGGCGATGTCCACCACGTTGGAACCGTTGGCGGCCATCCGCAGCACCTCGATCTCCCGGCCGGTCAACGGGCAGTCCGCGCTGTCCCAGGCAGCCAGGGCGAGGTCGCTGTCCACCACTCTGCGGCCGACCGCGACCTCGCGGATGGCACTGGCCAGCTTGTCCGGGGGCGCGTCCTTGAGTAGGAAACCACCCACCTTGGCGGCCAGTGCCCTGCGCAGCGTGCCGGGCCGGCCGAGGCTGGTCAGGATGAGCGTGCGGATCTCCGGCAGGTGCTCGTGGATCTCGGCCGCCGCGGTCAGACCATCCTTGCCGGGCAGGTCGATGTCGATGACGGCGACGTCCGGCTGGGTTGTCCGGGCGGTGGGCAGGATGTCGTCGCCGTTGGCGACCTCGGCGACCACGTCGATGTCCGGCTCCAACCTGAGCAACGCGACCAGCGCTCCGCGCACCATGTGCACGTCCTCGGCAATCACTACCCTGATCATCGCCTGTGCCTCCCCATGTGGCCGCCCCCTAAGTTCCGGTGTCCGCAATTAGCCCGATCAGCTGCGGGTACCTGTCGCCCAATCAAATCAATTGTGCAAGGTACATGCCCAAGAGTGAGCGACCGAGTACGGCCCGTGGCGGATACCGAACCGTGCACGACCCGACGATCCAGGAATCACCACCCAGCCCCCGTTTCCCCGTTTGCGCATTGGCACGATTAGCGTAATAGGAATGACCGCCAAAAACTACGGAACCGCATAATAATACGTTGTCAGTCGAATCGCGGATGTCAAACCAGGACGTGGTGGATCGAAGCGACGGTGCTCGATGCCACCCCGTCGGCCCGGAACCGACCGCCGATCGTCCAGGCCCCGACCACCGCGACTCGCCGTCCGGCCAGGCAACTCTCGCATCAGGCCCCGCCACCACCCCGGCACAGGACTCGGTCGGTTCGCGTCGTCGAACCAGCCACCGTGATCATCCACCAATGGCGGTGTCGGCCGTGCCGGGACCTTGACCCGCGCTCTCGCGTGACGGATCGATTACCCGACGCGACGCATCGTGGGCCACAATGGATTCGCGCCCAAGGATTTGTCCACGAACTACGGTTCATTCCCGTTCGTCGCTCCCCTGCCGCCGACCGTTCCCCGACGAGCGACGGACCGGTCACGCAGCGGTGATCACGCCGTCCGCGCCGAACCTCGCCGGACCCGGCCAACCGTGTCATCGACCGATTTGTCGCACTCGGCAACCTGTTGCCACAGTAAGCGGGACGTGGCCGTATCGCCGAGAACGAGTCGATCTCACGAAAGATCTCGTTGGCTATGATCGCCGCGCGGATCAACGGCACCCGCCTCGCCGAAGATCAGCCCAGAGGTGCGCGTGACGACGGGACCGGGCAGATGGACTAACGCCCACCCACCCGTTCGGTCATGGTTCAGTGCGCGGGAAGGCCGAGGTCGGCGGGTAACAGGCCACCCATCTCGGTGTCGCGGGCGACGCCGCGCAGGTGCGCGCGAGCACGCAGCGTGCCCTCCAGCCGGAAGCCGACGTGCGCCGCGACCGCCCAGGAACCGGGGTTGCCGACCAGGCCCTGCCATTCGATACGTTGCGCGTCAAGGGACCGGAAGATCCAGCGTACGAACGCGTCCAGGGCCTCGACGGTACAGCCCTTGCCGCGCTGGGCACTGCTCGTCCAGTAGCCGATTTCGAACACCTTCGGCGCGGTCGGAATCATGCTGAGATTGGTGACGAGCGCGCCGGTTCGCCGGCAGAACGCCCCGAGAATCCGGTGGGTGTCCTCGCGCCAGCCCTGCGGGTAACTGTCGGTGACGAACTTCTCGGCGTGCGTGCGCAGGAACGGCACGGGGATGGGGGTCCAGCGCTGGATCTCCGGGTCCTGACAGGCTTCGTGGATGGCGTCGATGTCGGTGTCGACATAGGCACGCAGGCGCAACCGGGCGGTGTCCAGGACGGGTGGTTCCACGGAATCTCGCTCCCTGACTGGCACGACCCCACACGTGAGTGGGTCTCGACGTCAGCATTATCGCCCACGACCAAGATCTCGCCCGCATGAGGTTTGGGCCGATTGTCCCGGCCAAGTACGCACACGTGGCAAATGGCGCACGCGGCTCGACGAGTTCACGAAGAAGAACGAGAAAATATGCACCGCGATTTCCAGTAAAAGCAGCAGACTCATTCGATCGGGGAGTTTTAATAAACCACAATTTCAATTTTACCGACGGCAAGAAAAGTGAATCATCCTCCTACAGGGCGCTGCCGACGTCATAGCCGATGCTGCTCGGCGTCCGGCCCGGATGCGTGACCGCGCCGGACATCGAACCCGCGACACTGACGATCGCACGACTGGTCCAGTCGTAGGCGGCGGGGCCGACATGCTGGACGAGCCTGCCGACGCCGTAGGCCGCACCGCCCGCGACGAGCGACAGGCCGCAGGTCTCGCGCACGCCACCGATGGACAGGCCCTCCAGCAGCGCGGTACCGCCCCGCCGTCACCGCCTCGCCCGCACCGTTAGCTCGCGGCGTCGGACGCGCCCGCGACCACCTTTGCCTTGGTACCGTGCGCCTGCGCGATGTCCACAACGGCCTGCGCCCCGGCCAGCGCGTCCGGCAGCTGACCGAGGACCGTCCCGGCGTCGCTCGCCGGCTCGACGCCGAGACCCAGGCGCGCGTTGCCGACCGTGACGTCGGCGGCGTCGGCGGTGCGGTCGAGGACGGCCGGTGCTTCGGTACGCAGCGCGGTCCGAGCGGTCGGCGGCGTCGGCTACTGGATGGTGTCACCGCTGGCGTGCAGGCCGCGGCAGCCGCGACGGCACGGGCGCGGGGCGCGGGCGCGGTGGCCATCTGGTCAGCGAAGGTGCAGGGCGGCGGACATCCGGTTGGCTGCGGTGACGGCCTGCTCGGTCACCGCGCGCACCTTCGTCATCCGGCCCCGGAAGGCGTCCGCCTGGTCCGTTTGGTTCGTTTGCAACAAAAACCATGCCTCCTGGCGGTTTTGACCAGTTCTGCTGTTGTCCGCCGAGTCGGGTGCGGCGTCCGGTCGGCGCTACTCGGGAAATGGCTGGGCTCCCACCGGCCAGCTCCGGCACCTGGCGGCGGTTAGCGACTCTTGATCGTCCACACAGCATTCACGGCGTCCGGTCCACGCGCTGCTTCGCGCGCGGTGTGACAGCGCGTCTCACGCTGCCGCACCGACCGGTGACTCCTCCACGGCGGCGGTGAGCAGTTCCCGGATGTCGGCCAGGGTCCGGGCCGGTGGTCCCGCGATTCGGCCGCGCGGGTCGACCAGCACCGCCGCCGGGGTGCTGTGGAGCCGGTACCGGCCGGCCACCTCGGCCCGGTGTTGCACCAGCAGCCCGGTCACGTCGAACCTGTCCGCCCAGGCCGCGTTGGTTTCCGGGTCGCCGCCACCGATCGGGACCAGGGTGATCCGGCCGGCGGCGCGTGCCCGCCAGTAGGCGAACTCGGCCGCGAACATCGTGCACATGGCGCAGTCCGGGTGCACGAACAGCAACACCGCGGGCCGCCCCTCGGCCAACAACGCGGCCAGGTTCGTCCTCCGGCCGGTCACGTCCGGCAGTTCGAAGTCCGGGGCCGGCGTGTCGGCCGGCAGGCCGCCGGTACGCGGCCGGTTCGCCCGCAGCACGGCCACTTCGGCGCGCAGCACACGCAGCAGGATCGCCTGCCGCACCTGCACCACGGTCAGTACCAGTACCGCGGTCAGACCCAGGCCGGGGCCGGTCGGCAGCATCCACGGCAGGCCGGGCACGGCCACCGAGCCGACCAGCGCGGACGCGGCCAACACCGCGAACCCGGCGTTGCGCACCACCGTCCAGCCGCTCACCGGGGCGCTCACCCCGAAACACGAGCAGCGCGGTCGCCGCCCTCGGCGCAACTGCACGCCCACCGCGACGGTGAACATGGCCAGCAGCACCAACGCGGCCACGCAGCCGGCCACCGCGGTCGCCGGGAACAGCACCAACACCGCGACCACGAGTTCGGTCACGGGCAACGCCAGGGCGCCCGGCGCGACGAGACGCGCCGGGGCCCCGAAATCCGCAAGCGAATGCCGCACCGAATTCGGTTCGGTGAATTTACCGAACGCAGCCGCCACGAACACCGCCGCACTGACGACGCGCAGCGCCCATATCACGTATTCGGCCAGCATGTATGCTCCATTTATTGCGTCAGAAAAACAATTTCAGGCCGAGGCCGGAATAACCTCACGGGTCAGCTTGGAACCCCACGGACACCAGTAACAGCCGGGTAGAAATGCGCCACAGGCCTCATCCAAGTGGTCATCGACGTACTGTGGTGTCGAATCACACACCTCGATCGCCATATCGAAGAAGGCGACCGTTTGCGGGTCGAGGTAGAAATCGTAGGAAGGATTGTAGTCCTTCTTCTGCTTCCTGATCCGGCCCATGATATGCGGTTTGCTGGTTTCCACTCCGGTGAGCAGCCTTCGGGCGTGGTCGATGTCGGCATCGTTGGTGATATCGACGATGAACTCTTTGTCAGTGTTCCATCCGCCGCCGTAGGTGAAGGCGAAAAGCGCCATGCGAACTCCATTTCTGGGATGCTGGACGGTTTCTGTCGTTGAATCAGCGGAATTCCGGCGACCGGGCCCGGCCACGAGAGATGATCTTAATTGCGCCGATACGATTGGACAGCCGGCATTCGAGTGACTCCGAATTCCCACGGAGGACCTACCCAGAATTACCGAGAAAGTGCACGAGATGCCACCGAATGGTCCCGGCAGTTTGCTGCGGGTAGCGAGAAATAGACCGAAGGAGTGGTCCACCGGCGGCGAGATCGGCCATTCGGTGGAGACGCCGATCCTTCGAGACCGACCCTTCAGGCCGGCCTCGCGCGCCACGTCGAGATGAACGTCGACCAGGAGTAGACCGGCGTCGAAGGCAGGCGACGTGATCCCCCAACCGTGTAGTGATCAATGGCGTAATGACGGACAGTCCACAACTGACTACCGGTTAGGCGGATTGACCAGGGCCGCGCGCAGGGCTGTCCGGACTCAGATGTGGACGCGCCCGGTAACGTCTGCTCATCGCGGCCTGTCCAGCGCCAATCCACTTGCGACGGTGCCCCTGATCGCCATCAGTACCGCGCGACCTGCGACGCTTGCGATCCCAGCCACTGGGCCTATACGGGACACACGGTCTGTCGCGTGGGTTCGACGGTGAATCGCGCTTCGTCAAGCAAGACCGGCCACGGCGCAATGTCGGTATCGGTCACCTCGGCGGCCGGGTCGTCCCACCGGAGGTCGGTCCAGCCTGGCAGCGGATTCCGGTGCCCACGTAACTCCATGAACCCGACCCGCATCGATACCGGCCGGCCGGTCGCCGTGC
>CAJCJE010000013.1 GCA_903970565.1 Candidatus Melainabacteria bacterium
CCTTCACCCACTGGCCGCCGCGCTCGATCTGGAAGGCGCGCTCCGAGACGTCGTTGACCACGCAGTAGCCCGCGACGTAGTCCTGCCAGTCGGCTTCGGCCACGTACTGTGCCCGCCGGCCGATCACGATGCCCAGTTCGACCTCCCAGTCGCCCTTTTCGGCCTCCTTCGGCAGGATGACGTCGTCGTCGGGTCCGGAGATCGACGACGGGGCCTTCATGAACAGGATCGGTTCCGCCGGGATCGGCTTGCCGGTTTCCTTGGCGTGGTCGCGGTAGTTCAGACCGATGCACACGACCTTCGACACGTTGGCGACGCACGGTCCGATGCGGCCGGGCTCGTCGACGACGGGCAGCGTTTCCGGGTCCAGCTTCCGCAGCCGGTCGAGGCCGTCGCGGCCGAGCATGTCGCCGGTGATGTCATCGAGCACCGAGGAGAGGTCGCGCACGGCCCCCGACCGGTCGAGGATTCCTGGCTTCTCGCGTCCGGGCTGTCCGTAGCGGAGTAGTTTCATCTGTTCCTGGTCTCCTGGTGTGTGTCGACCCGATCGGGCTGGCTGTTCGTCAGCACCGCCGAGCTGTTCGTCAGCACCGCCGAGGCAGTACCCCTTCGAATGTGCCGCGCGGGCGGCGCCGGGGCACTCTCATCCTTGCGGTGGAGTCCGGCGCGCTGTGCGCAATATTCGGAGGTTGCCGGTGTCGCCGAATGCCTACCGTGGAGGCACCACGAATATTTCGCCGGAGGAGTTGACGTTGACCACGACAGATTGGTCGCCGCCGAAACAACGACGGCCGGGAGCGCACGGCGTGCACTCGCTGGACCATTTCAGCCTGACCGTGCCGGACCTGGCGCAGGCCGCGAGCTTCTACCGCAAGTTCGGGCTCGACGTGCGGGAGGACGGGGAAACCCTCGGGCTGCACACCGACGACAGAACCCATCGTTGGGGTAGTATCAGCGAAGGGGCACAGAAGAAGCTTCAGTACATCTCCTTCGGCGTGTTCGCCGACGATCTACCGTGGTTCCGCCAGCATCTCGACGAACTCGGCATCGTTCGGCTCGATCCGCCGTCCGGAGCGGACGGTTCCGGTATCTGGTTCCACGACTGCGACGGTCTGCTGCTCCAGATCCGGGTCGCCGAGAAGAGTTCGCCGAACGAGAAGTCCCAGACCGCGAACCCCACCTCGCCGCCGGGACGTCGGTGGGCTCCGCTGCGGGATTCGGCGGCCGAGGTGCGGCCCCGGCGGCTTCAGCATGTGCTGGTGTTCACCAGCGACGTGAGCCGGTCCATCGATTTCTACTCGCGGGTCCTGGGTTTGCGCCTGTCGGACCGCTCTGGCGAGGTCGCTTTCATGCACGGCGTGCACGGCAGCGACCATCACCTGGTGGCGTTCGCCAAGTCGGCGGGACCGGGATTTCACCACTGTAGCTGGGACGTGAGTTCGGTGCACGAGGTCGGGCTGGGCGCCATGCAGATGGCGGACCAGGGCTTCCAACGAGGCTGGGGACTCGGCCAGCACGTGCTGGGGTCGAATTACTTCCACTACGTGCGAGATCCGTGGGGCAGTTACTGCGAATATTCGTGCGGAATGGATTTCATCCCGTGCGATCTCGACTGGCCCGCCGAGAATCACAACCCGCGCAACGGATTCTATCTGTGGGGACCGGAGCCGCCGAGGGACTTCACGACGAACTTCGAGGTCGGGAATTAGACAACGGACAGATTTGTCCCCGGACGCCGATCGGGTGGATACCGAGCGGTAGTACTGCCTGACGACTACTGTTATGGGTGTTCAGTCTGGTGTCCGAATTCTCCGGCGGTGAATCATCGGCCGGGAAGCCGTGGGATCTGTGTGGTCCCGGGCCGTGCAGGACGCCAACGATGATCAGGAGTCGAGATGACCGCCGGACCGGCGCTGCGTCACCCCGGATGGCTACTCACCTCGTTGCTCGGCGGGATGTTCCTCGGCAATGTGGACATCGCGATCGTCAACATCGCCACGCCGTCGATCCACCAGCACCTGCACACGTCCGGCAGCGCCCTGGAACTGATCGTTTCCGGTTACACGCTGGCGTACGCAATGCTCCTGGTGACCAGCGCCCGACTGGGCGACACGCGCGGCTACCGTCGCGTCTACCTGGTCGGGCTGGTGGTGTTCACGCTGTCATCGCTGGCGTGCGGGCTCGCCCCCAACGCGATCCTGCTGATCTGCTTCCGGGTCGTCCAGGGCGCCGGGGCGGCGCTGATGGCCTCGCAGGTGCTCATCGGTATCCAGCTGAACTTCCGTGCGGCGGCACGGGCTCGCGCCCTGGGCCTCTATGCCGCGGTGCTCTCCGGCAGCGCGGTGGTCGGGCAGGTCCTGGGCGGAATACTGGTTTCGGCGAACCTGTTCGGTACGGCGTGGCGGTCCATCTTCCTGATCAACGTGCCGATCGGGGTGGCGCTGGTGGTCACCTCGCTGGCCTTCCTGCCCGCCGACCAGCCGCGCGAGGGCCGGCGGCTGGACCTGACCGGCGTGGCGACCCTGTCCCTG
>CAJCJE010000014.1 GCA_903970565.1 Candidatus Melainabacteria bacterium
CAACGCCGTCATCCACGACGGCAACCTGACCCTCACCGCCAGCCAGCCCAGCGGCGCGGGTGGCCCGATCAAGATGACCGTCGACGACGGCACCGGCCAGCCGCAGACCTACACGGTCAACGCCGGCAGCGCCATGACGACCAATCCGCTGAGCCCGGCCGACCCCGGCCTGTCTCCCCAGTCCGATGCGACCCCGGCCTGGCCGACCGACTCGACCGGCGCGGCCGGCGCGGCGGCGCTCGGCGGCGGAGCAGGCGGCGGTGGTGCGGCCCTCGGCGGCGGCGGTGGGGGGATCGGTGGTGGGGGTGATGGAGGCGCCAGCATCCCTCCGCTCAGCCAGGCGACTCCCGCGGCTGCCTCGGGCGGGCCGGGGGCCGGCAGCTACAGCTCGGCCGCGGTGGACAACTCGAACACCGGCAACCCCAGCCAGGCGGTCGGCTCGACCGGGACCGCCGCGGCGCCGACGGCGGAATCGAGCAGCAGCTCGCCGATGATGGGTGGCATGGGCGGGATGCGCGGTGGGCAGGGTGGCCAGGACACCGAGCGCAAGGCCAGCAAGTGGCAGACCAAGGGGAATCTCTTCGAGGACGACACGGACAAGGGGCGCGCCTCTTTCCGGGGCGTGCTCGGCGCACCGCTGCCCGAACAGCCGAAGCGAGGTAACGGGTGATGACCGTCGAGATCGATCCGGCCCTGCAACGGCGGTTCGAGCAGAATCTGGCCGACCACCAGGCCAGTGTCGCGCGGGTGGACGCGACCCTGGCCGCGCGGCAGCGGGAGATCACCGAGCAGGCCGCGAAGGCCGAGGCCCGCTCCAAGGCCGACCAGGGCGAACTGCTGAGCACGGTCAAGGAGAAGTTCGCCAAGCCGAAGGCCGAACCCGACAAGCCGCGCGTCGTCGGCTGGAATCCTTCGGCCAGTACCGGCCAGCATACCGGCGTGATGTCCTTCGGCGACGAGGAGGACCCGGTGGAGGCGCCCCCGCGCGCCCCGGCCGCACCACCGCGCCCGGTCACCCCGCCCCCGGCCCCGGCATCGTCACGGGCGGCCCGTCATCGGCGGCCCAGTGAGCCGGACGAGGACGATTACTCCGAGCAGAGCTGGCTGAGCGAGTGACCGGCAAACGCGGGGAGTAGTCGAAACCGTCCTCGTACTCACCGTGGTGTGACATCATCGAGCCTGGGCGGTCCGGCCGAACCGACGGGTTCTCCGTCGGCAGCGCTGGTCGGAGGTGTGCGGCAGGGCTAGTGAGGGGACGTGGATGACGACCAGCGGCGGCTCTGGCATCCAGCTGAACGTCGAGGAGTTCACCACGCTCGCCGCCGACGTGAACGACCTGGCCGAGGCCCTGGGCACGATGCGGCGGTACGCGGGCGGCGACCAGCTCACCGAGGCGCACTTCGGCACCGTGCAGTCTGCGGCGGACACCGGGAACGCCTTCCTGGCCACGGTCAGTTCTCTCGCCACCTCGATCGGCAGGGCACAGTCCTTCGCGACCGCCGCGCACACCGCCCTGCTGGAGGCGACGGCGGCCACCTCCGCCGCGGACGAGCAGGTCGCCGGCATCGTGCGCAATACCGGCGGAAGCCCGTCCTCATGACCGGCTCCACTCCGGCCGCCACGTCGAGCGCCACCACCGACGGCATCGTGAATCCGTTGCAGAGCCCGGCGGACGTCGATCTCGGCGACACCGGGGAGAGCATTCTCAGCGGTCTCAAGAACTTCAGCGACGCGATGGGGCCCCAGCACCTCGGATTCCTGTACAACCGTTGGTATCAGCACCCGTGCGCCGATGAATCGCTGGCATCGGCCAAGGGAGCCTACGGTTCGCAGCCGGAGGAAAGCTCCATGTTGGCTGAGCTGTATCCGATGGCCTTCAGTTACCTGGAGCAGTCCGCGAAGCGGTTGGACAACCTGACCTCCTCCGCCGAGGCGCTCGGTTCGACCGCCGGCAGCCTGAACTCCGGAATCTCCGATGCCTGGCCCGACAGCGTCGGGCAGGCCGCCGCCGGCAGGTTCGGCGATCTGCGCACCGACGCGGCCCATCTCTCCGACGCGACCAAGGCGCTGGCCGGCGCCATGCACGCGCTCTGGTCGAACTGTCGTCAGGCAGTGGTGACACTCTCCCGGTTCGCCGACGGCGCAGCCGCCGGTTTCCTGACCGGGTACGCACCCGGCGTGGGCGAGTCGACGGGTTTCGACGTCGGCGAGCAGAGCGCGCACATCGACCTGCTCAACAGCGCGCTACAGCAGGGAAACACCGTCCACTACGCCAACGTCGCGCCGATTCCCACGCCGCTGGCGCCGGAGATCCTGAGCAACGTGCCGAGCCTGAGCCTCGGCTCCCACAACGGAAACACCCGATACAGCAACGACGTCTGCACTGTGCTGAACGACTTCGCGAACCAGTACAACGCGGTCATGACGAATTTCCGCAGTCAGGTGCGGGCCACCGTCGACCTGGTCCGCAGCCAGTTGCAGACCCTCGGCGACCTGCTCGGCAACGGCAGCGTCAACGAGGACCCGTTCGCCAAC
>CAJCJE010000015.1 GCA_903970565.1 Candidatus Melainabacteria bacterium
ACCGCCGCTCCCCCGCCGGCCTGAGCCGCCTCGGTGGCCGGAGTCTCCGCCGCCTCGGTGGCCTGGGCCTTCGTCGGCTCGTCGGCCGGAGTGTCCACCGCGGTCCGGGTCTCTGTCGGAGACTCCGCCGCCTCGTCGTCGCGCACGACTATGTCGCCCATCGGGTTCCCTTCTTCGGGCGCAGCCACCGCAGCAGCCCGGCGCCGATCAGGCCACCGAGCGCGGCCCCAGCGGCAACGTCGCTGGGGTAGTGCACGCCGAGCACCAGCCGGGACAGCAGCATCGGCGGTACCACCGCCGCCGCGGCCGGTTGGCCGGTGAGGCCGCCGTAGAGCACGGCGGCGGCGGTGGTGGAGGCAGCGTGCGAGGACGGGAAGCTCAGTTTGCTGGGGGTGCCGACCAGGACCCGGACGTCCGGGTGACCCGGCCGGGGGCGGCGAACCACCCGCTTGACCGCGATCGAGGCGGCGTGCGCCGCGACGACCCCACCGGCCGCGACCAGCCATTCGCGGCGGCGGTCGCGATCGACCGCGGCACCGACGAGGCCGAGCGCGAACCAGCCCGCGCTGTGCTCACCGAACAAGGACAGGGCGCGCGCGGCGCCGACCGCCGGAGCACCGCCCAGGACCCGCTGCACGGTGCGCAGCGCGGCGATCTCGGCGCCCGCCGCGGGGACCTCGTCGCCGGCGGGGACGCTCTCGATCAGTGTGCTGGTGCTCATCCGTCGAGCGATCCGTCCAGTGCGGCGCCGGTCGTCAGGTGCGGCGCGATCTTGTTGTCGAACGCGGACAGGGCCGAACCGATCGCCATGTGCATGTCCAGGTACTTGTAGGTGCCCAGCCGGCCACCGAACAGGACATTGCGCTCGCCGGCCTCGCGCTTGGCCAGTTCCCGGTAACGCTCCAGCTTGGCGCGGTCTTCCGGCGTATTGATCGGGTAGTACGGTTCGTCTTCTTTTTCCGCGGCCCGAGAGTACTCCCGGACGATGACCGTGCGGTCGGTCGGGTAGTCGCGCTCGGGGTGGAAGTGCCGGAACTCGTGGATGCGGGTGTAGGGCACGTCCGGGTCGTTGTAGTTCATCACCGGGGTGCCCTGGAAGTCGCCGATCGGCAGGACTTCGCGCTCGAAGTCGAGGGTGCGCCAGCCCAGCCAACCCTGCGCGTAGTCGAAGTACCGGTCCACCGGTCCGGTGTAGACGATCGGCGTGCCGGCCGGGATGGCGTCGCGGACGTCGAAGAAGTCGGTGTCGCGGCGGATCTCGATGTTCGGGTGGTCGGCCATCTTCTCCAGCCAGGCGGTGTAGCCCTCGACCGGAAGACCCTCGTAGGTGTCGTTGAAGTACCGGTTGTCGAAGTTGTAGCGGACCGGCAGCCTGCTGATCACCGCGGCGGGCAGTTCGGTGGGCTCGGTCTGCCACTGCTTGGCGGTGTAGTGCTTCACGAACGCCTCGTAGAGCGGGCGGCCGATCAGCGAGATCGCCTTCTCCTCCAGGTTGCGGGCCTCGGCGGAGTCGATCTCGGCGGCCTGCTCGGTGACCCACTCGCGGGCCTGCTCCGGGGTGAGGAAGCGGCCGAGGAACTGGCTGATCAGGCCGAGGCCCATCGGGAACTGGTAGGCCTGCCCGTCGTGCATGGCGAACACCCGGTGCTGGTAACCGGTGAACTCGGTGAACTGGTTGACGTAGTCCCAGACCCGCCTGTTGGAGGTGTGGAACAGGTGCGCGCCGTAGCGGTGCACCTCGATACCGGTCTCCGGGTCCGCCTCGGAGTAGGCGTTGCCCCCGAGATGCTCCCGGCGCTCCAGGACAATGACCTTCTTGCCCAGTTGACTGGCGGTCCGCTCGGCGACGGTCAGGCCGTAGAATCCTGATCCAACAACAACAAGGTCACAATCCGCGAAGTTCACGACTGTCGAGAGTACCGATGGCCGCCGGCCGCCGGATGAGCAGGGCCAGGACCCCCAGGTCAGCCTGGGGAAACTACCGGCAGTACATCGGAGGCCACCGCTTCCAGCACCGACTCCCGACCGGCGTAGACGCCGTCGGCCCTCGGCCAGTGCGCGATCACGTCGGTGAAGCCCAGCTCATCGGCCCGGCCGATCATGTCGGTGAAACACTCGACGCTGGTCAGCGAGTACTGGGCGACGTCGAGGCTGAGGTAGCGGGCCAGCGATTTCGGCGCCCGGCCCGCCGCCGCCAGCGCCTCGGTCACCTTCTCGGACAGTTCGGCCACCGAGCGCCACCACTGCGCCACGTCATCGGTGCTCGCGCCGGTGGTGACGCCGGTGGTGACCCAGCCCTGGCCGTAGCGGGCGGCCAGGCCGATGCTGCGGGCGCCGCTCGCGGCGACGATGAACGGCACGCGCGGGCGCTGCACGCTGCCGGGGGTGCTGCGCGCGGCGACCGCCGTGTAGTACTCGCCCTGGTAGTCGGTGCGGTCGTGGGTCAGGCCGGTGTGCATCAGGTCGAGGAACTCGCCGAGCCGGTCGACCAGCGCCCTGGGCGGCAGCGGCTGCGCACCGAGCACGGTGGCGTCGAAGCCGGCGCCGCCGGAGCCGACTCCCAGCAGGAACCGGCCGTCGGAGATGTCGTCGAGCGCGGTGACCTCGCGCAGGAAGGACGCGGGGTGCCGGAAGTTGGGCGAGGCGACGAACGTGCCCAGCCTGATCCGCTCGGTGACCATCGCGGCGGCGGTCAGGGTCGGCATCGCGCCGAACCAGGGGCCCTCCGCCAGCGAACGCCAGCTCAGGTGGTCATAGGTCCAGGCATGGTCGAAGCCGTAGCTGTCCAGGGCCCGCCACTTCGGTTCCGCCGCCCACCACCGGTACTCCGGCAAGATCACGATCCCGATCCGCATGGATCAACGGTAACGGTTGACCCCGACCATCTCGTGTCGTGGCGCCGGGACGGCAGGATGAAGGAGTGTGGACGCCCGGACTGATCGCCTCCGACATCGACGGCACGCTCCTGGACACGCGGGATCGGATCAGCCCCGCGACCTCGGCCGTGATCGCCAAAGTGCTCGCGGCCGAGGTGCCGTTCGTGCTGGTCACCGGCCGTCCACCGCGCTGGGTGCCGGAGATCGCGCAGGCCGCCGGGCTGGCCGGGTACGCGGTGTGCGCCAACGGCGCGGTGCTCTACCAGGTGGGCGAGGACCGGGTGCTGGCCAGCCATCTGCTCGATCCGGTGACGCTCGGCGACATCGTGTCCGCCCTGTCCGCCGCGCTGCCGGACTGCGCGTTCGCGGCGGAGCGGGTCGGCGCCTCGGCCAACGCGCTGGACGGCGGGGAGTTCGTCACCGAGATCGGAAG
>CAJCJE010000016.1 GCA_903970565.1 Candidatus Melainabacteria bacterium
GGATGGGTCGGGAGTTGTCTGAGTCGTTCCCGGTCTTCGCGTCCGCGTTTGACGAGGTGTGTGCGGAGTTGGGGTCGGAGTTCCGGGATGTGATGTTCGATGTTGAGTCGGAGGCGTTGACGCAGACGGGTTTTGCTCAGCCTGCGTTGTTTGCGTTGCAGGTGGGGTTGTTCCGGTTGGTGGAGTCGTGGGGTGTGCGGCCGGAGGTGCTGGTCGGTCATTCGGTGGGTGAGATCGCGGCGGCGCATGTGGCTGGTGTGTTGTCGCTCAAGGATGCCTGTGCGTTGGTGTCGGCTCGGGCGAGTCTGATGCAGGCGTTGCCGGCCGGTGGCGCGATGGTCGCGATTCAGGCGACCGAGGATGAGGTCACCCCGCACCTGACCGGTGAGGTGTCGATCGCGGCGGTGAATGGTCCGGCATCTGTGGTGGTGGCTGGTGCCGAGGCCGCTGCCCTGGCCATCGCGGAGGTGTTCAAGGAGCAGGGCCGCAAGACGTCTCGGCTCACGGTGAGTCATGCTTTCCACTCGCCGCTGATGGAGCCGATGCTGGCGGAGTTCGCGACTGTCGTGAGTGGACTCACGTTCGCGGAGCCGTCGATTCCGATGTTGTCGGAGGTGGCGAATCCGGGGTACTGGGTGGCGCATGTGCGTGATGCGGTCCGGTTCGCCGATCAGGTTGCCGAGTTGGATCGTCGGGGTATCAACCGGTTCCTGGAGATCGGGCCGGGTGGGGTGCTGACCGCGTTGACGCGGGGTTGCCTGCCCGAGGCCGAACTGCTCGCGGTGCCGGCGCTGCGGTCGGAGCGCTCGGAGGTCGACGCGGCCATCAGCGCTCTCGCGCAGCTCCACGTCCACGGGGTCGACGTCGACTTCTCCTCGTTCTTCCTCGGCGCCCACCGCGTCGACCTGCCGACCTACGCCTTCCAGCGCGAGCGCTACTGGCTCGACATTCCCGACGAGGCCGGGGACGTACGCGCGGCCGGGCTCGGTGTCGCCGGGCATCCGCTGCTGGGCGCGGCCGTGTCCGTGGCCGGGGGTGACGAGTGGCTGTTGACCGGCCGGCTCTCGGTGCGGACCCAGCCGTGGCTGGCCGAGCACGTCGTCAGCGGCTCGGTGCTGTTGCCCGGCACGGCGTTCGTCGAGTTGGCGATCCGGGCGGGAGACCAGGTCGGGTGCGACCTGTTGGAGGACCTGACACTGGAGGCGCCGCTGGTCCTGCCCGAGCGGGAGGGCGTCGTGATCCAGGTGCACCTCGGCGCCCCGGACGCCTCCGGAGCCCGCCCGCTCACCGTGCACTCCCGCCCCGAGGACGCCCTGGAGGGGCAGCCGTGGGTGTGCCACGCGCGTGGTCTGCTCGGTTCGTGGAGCGGCGCGACCGCCCCGGCCGGGCTCACCGAGTGGCCGCCGGCCGGAGCGGACCCCGTTGACCTGGCGGGCTTCTACGACCGGATGCTGGCCGCCGGGCTCGACTACGGACCCACGTTCGCCGGGCTGCGCTCGGTTTGGCGTGCCGACGACACGGTGTTCGCGGAGGTGGCGCTGCCCGAGGACGTCGACGCTACCGCGTTCGGACTACACCCCGCGCTGCTCGACGCCGCCCTGCACGGCATCGTGGCCGGTGGCCTGGCCGACCTGGACGCCGGGCCGCTGCTGCCCTTCGCCTGGACGGGCGTGCACCTTGCCGCCTCCGGCGCCAGCACCGTCCGCGTGCGGCTGGCCGCTACCGGGTCGAACGTCGTGTCCCTGCTCGTCGCCGACGGCACCGGCGAGCCGGTGCTGTCCGCAGACTCCCTCGCTCTGCGAGCGGTCACGCTCGACCGCACCGAGAGCACGACCGCCCGGTCGCTGTTCACGGTCGACTGGACCGAGTGCGGCCCGGTCGGCACTCGCGCCGCGTTGTCCGACGACATCACGGTCTCGTTGTGCCCCAGCGGGTTCGACGCCGACGGCTCGGTTACGGCGGCGAGTGTGCGGGTCGCCGTCGGTCACGTGCTCGGCACCCTCCAGTCCTGGCTGGCCGAGGACCCGCCCGAATCGGCGCGGCTGGTCGTGGTGACCAGGGGCGCGGTCGCCGTCGGCGACGAGGATGTCGCCGATCCGGGTCAGGCCGCGGTGTGGGGTCTGGTGCGTTCGGCGCAGGCGGAGAACCCCGGCCGGATCGTGTTGGTCGACGTGGACGAGGCCGAGGACGACGCCGTGCGCGCCGCCCTGGACCTGGGAGAGCCGCAGATCGCCGTGCGGGCCGGTGTGCTCGTCGCGCCGCGACTCGCCGTGGCGCCCGCACCGACGCGATCCGCCCCGGATTTCGGGTCTGGTGCGGTGTTGGTGACGGGTGCGTCGGGTGTGTTGGGCGGGGTGGTTGCTCGGCATCTGGTGGCGGGGTCTGGGGTGCGTGAGTTGGTGTTGGTGAGTCGTCGTGGTGGTGCTGCGCCGGGGGCGGAGGACCTGGCGGCCGAGTTGGCGTCGGTGGGCGCTCGTGTGTCCTGGTTGGCATGTGATGTGGCTGATCGGGATGCGTTGGCTGCCGCGATCGAGGGTCTGGATCTTTCGGCTGTGGTGCATGTGGCCGGTGTGCTGGATGACGGTGTGGTGTCGTCCTTGACGCCGGAGCGGATCGACGCGGTGTTCCGGCCGAAGGTCGACGCCGCTCTCAACCTGCACGAGCTGACCAGGAGCCTCGACCTGTCCGCGTTCGTGCTGTTCTCGTCCGTCTCGGGCGTGCTCGGCGCGGCCGGGCAGGGCAACTACGCCGCCGCCAACTGCTTCCTCGATGCGTTGGCGCAGCGGCGAAGGGCCGCCGGCCTGCCCGGCACCTCGCTGGCCTGGGGCCTGTGGGAGCAGGCCAGCGCCATGACCGGCGAACTGGACCTCGCCGACGTCGCCCGCATCCGCCGCATGGGGCTCGCGCCCATGCCGTCGGACACGGCGCTGGGGCTGTTCGACACCGCGCTGACCGTCGACCGGGCCGTGCTCGTCCCGATCACGCTGGACGCCGCGCACCTCGACGCGGTGCCGCCGATGCTGCGCGGCCTCGTCCGGGCACCCCGCAGGACGGCCCGAGCCACATCAGCCGGGGCGATGTCGACGCTGGCGACCCGCTTGCAGGGCGTGCCGGAGGCCGAGCGCGACGCGCTGGTCCTCGAACTGGTGCGCACCGAGGTCGCGGCCGTGCTCGGTCACCCGTCGGTGGCGCGGGTCCAGCCCGGCCAGACCTTCCAGGAACTCGGGTTCGACTCGCTCACCGCGATCGAACTGCGCAACCGCATGACGGCGGCGACCGGCCTGCGGCTGCCCGCGACACTCGTGTTCGACTATCCGACGCCGCTGGTCCTCGCGGGCCACCTGCGCAGCGAGGTGTCGGCCGCGCCGGTCGAGCGG
>CAJCJE010000017.1 GCA_903970565.1 Candidatus Melainabacteria bacterium
TCCACCGCTGAGGTTTCGGCGGTGCTGGCCAAGTTCCTCCGCAACGCGGGCCCGAACAGCGCGGAACTCGCACGGCGCACGCTCGATCTGGCCAGGCAGCCATCCCTGGCCATGATCCTCGACCTCGCCCGAAAGGTGTGCTTGTGACAACCGGAATCGGCGAAGACACCGCTGCTGCCTACACCCGAGCGACCGAGCGGTTGCACGCTGACGGCCGGGACTGGGCGGGGGTGCGTGCCGTCACCGAGTACGTCTCGGGCTCCGCGTACCACCGGGAGGTCGCCGACGCCCGCCGCGCGGTACTGCCGCCGGGCTGCGCGGTGGTCACCGTCATCGTCGAACCGTTGCCGGGCGAGCCCGCCGTCGTCGTCGAGCCGGACGCCGGCCTTGGCGACGGGATCGTGCACCTGCCCACGGTGCTGCCCGTCGACGAGGCCGGCGAGCTGGTGTCGCCAGGCGACTTCCTCGGCCAGTACACCTGGTGCCTTGAGCGGGCCGGCGAGCTGCTCGACGAGCTGGGCCTTGACCTTGGTCATCTCGTGCGGACCGTCGACTTCACCACGCCGGCCACCCGCGACGAGTACCGACGCACCCACCGCCCCCGCACCGAGCTGCTCGGGCCGGTGTTCCCCGGCGCCGCCGGGATTCTCGTGCCGGCGCTGCCGCACCCCGGCGCGCTCGTCGGGTTCGAGTTCGTGGCCAGCCGACACCGGCCGATTGCGGTCAATCCCGGTTGGGAGCGTTACCGGACGCTCACCTACAACCCGGCCGTCCGAGCGGGCGACGTGCTGTTCGGTTCCGGGTTCGCCGCGCTGGACCTGGAGACGCAGGTTGCGCTCCACCCCGGCGATGTCGGTGCTCAGACTCGTGCCACCTACGAATCCGTCGATGTCGTGCTACAGGCGGCCGGGATCGGGTGGGAACAGGTCGTGAGTTCGGTGGAGTACCTGTGTCCCGGCGTGACCCCGGCAGCC
Source organism: Candidatus Melainabacteria bacterium (assembly GCA_903970565.1). GTDB lineage: Bacteria > Actinomycetota > Actinomycetes > Mycobacteriales > Pseudonocardiaceae > CAJCJE01. The sequence continues at coordinate 975 of CAJCJE010000017.1, forward strand.
GTCGCCGCCGCCCGGCCCCCGGTCGCGCACACGACGATCGGGTGCGCGGGCCTGTTGCGGCCGGAGTTCCTCATCGAAGTGGTCCCGACGGCGGTCCTCTCGTGAACGAGTTCGCGGATGAGTCATCAGCGCGGGGCCTGCTGACCCTCGCCCTCAAGGCCAGGTTGGGGGAGCGGGCCGTCTACACCGCACCCGAAGAGATCGGGCGGGCCACCGCTCGTTACTTCGCGACGGCCGTCGGCGATGAGAACCCGCTCTACCACTCGGGCAAGATCGTGCCGCCGACGTGGATCTTCGAGACCTGCCAGTACACCGGTCTCCCGCGCGAGGACGACGGCTACTGCGGCCACTCCTGGCACCTCGACGTGCCGGGCACGCGGCTGGTCCGCGGTGGTCACCGCTACCGCTGGACCCGCGACGTCCGCCCGGACGACGTCATCACCGCAACCTGGGAACTGCTCGACATGACCGAGCGCACCACCAGAACGGGCTCGCCGATGCTGGTGGTGACCAGTTCGTGCCGTTACACCGACGCCGATGCGGCGCCGATCGCGGAGCAGACCGAGGACCTGATCTTTGTGAGGCTGAGCCGATGATTTCTCTCACCCGCCGCTTCGAACTGCCAGATCTCATCGCTTACGCGGGCGCCACCTGGGACTGGCACAAGCTGCACTACGACCCCGCCTACGTCGCTTCGGTCGGGCTGGAGGCGCCGGTCGTGGACGGGCAGGTGTTCGGCGCGCTGCTCGCGGAGGTACTCACCGACCACCTTGGTCCCGGCTGGCGCCTGGCCGCGCTCGACTACCGTTTCGGCTCGTTGGTGCTGGCGGGGGAGACGGTGCGGGCCGAGGCGACCATCACCGATCAGGACGCCGGGCACGTACGCGCCGACCTGCGGGTCGTCGTGATCGATGACAACGGGGTCGCGGTGCGGGACGCGGTCAGCAGGGGCTCGGCCGAGCTGGTGCCACGATGACGGCGATTCGGGGCGATCGCCGGGCAGCGTTCCCGCGTTCCGCGTCAGGAGATGCACGGGGCCGCAACGCCCGGCGGACCGCGAGAGTGCTCCGGTGAGCGTTGCCGTCGTCGGGGCGGCCGAGTGCGATCTCGGCGTCACCGGTCTCCCCGTTCTGACGCTCCAGACGCAGGCGATCACCCGCGCGCTTGCCGATGCCGGGTTGACGCCGCGCGATGTGGACGGCCTGGCGACCAACGGCATCGGCCGGTTTGCGACCACGCAGGTGGCCGAGTACCTGGACCTGGACCTGGCCTGGAGCGAGTCGACCTTTGTCGGCGGCTCGGCGTTCGAAATGTACGTCGCCCGCGCCGTGCAGGCGATCGAGGCCGGGCAGTGCTCGGTGGTGGTGATCTCCTACGCCAGCAACCAACGCTCGGCGCGGTCGCGGTCACTGGGCGCAGTGGCCGAACCGGCGCTGCCCGAGGCACAGTTCGAGGCCCCACACGGCCCGCTGTACCCGGCGAGCCACTACGGCATGGCCGCGCAGCGCTATGTCGAGGTGTACGGCCACGACCGTACGGTTCTCGCCGCCGTGGCCGTGGCCGCCCGCGAGCAGGCGCTGCTCAACCCGGCCGCCTACCGCTACGATGCGGGCCCGCTCACGGTTGACGACGTGCTGGACGCCGCCCCTGTGTCGGACCCGCTCGGGGTGCTCGACTGCTGTCTGGTCACCGACGGTGGTGGCGCGGTCGTGCTCACCTCCCTGGCCCGCGCCCGCGACCTGCCCCGGCCACCGGTCGTGGTGCTGGGTTACGGCGAGGCCACCACCAACGTCTCCACGGCAGGCCCCGACGACCTGCTCGCCACCGGCGCGATCGCCTCCGGCCGCCGCGCGTTCGGCCGCGCAGGCCTGACACCGTCCGATGTGGACGTCGTACAGGTCTACGACTCGTTCACGATCACCGTGCTGCTTTCGTTGGAGGGTCTGGGGTTCGCCGCGCCCGGCGAGGCACCCGGCCTGATCGGTGAACTTGCCCTCAACACGTCCGGTGGCGGCCTCTCCTACTGTCATCCTGGACAGTTCGGGGTGCTGCTGCTGGTGGAGGCGGTGCGCCAACTCCGTGGTGAGTGCGGTGTCCGGCAAGTTGCCGGCGCGCAGGTCGCACTGGCGCACGGCACCGGCGGCATCCTGTCCACCCACGCCACCGTGTTGCTGGGCGTGGACCGATGAACGCGGACGAGACGATCATGCCCGCGCCACCGCAGGACCCGGTGACCGAACCCTGGTGGCAGGCCACCCGTGAACGTCGGCTCCTGTTACAGCACTGCGCCTCCTGCGAGCGCGTGCAGTATCCGCCGCGCTCGGTGTGCACGGCCTGCGTCGCAACCGAACTGGGCTGGCAGGAAGCCGCCGGCATCGGTGAGATCGACGCCTGGACGGTCGTGCGCCGCAGTCCCGGCCCCGGTTTCGACCCCCCGTACGTCCTCGCCCGCGTTCGCCTTGCCGAGGGACCTGTCCTGCTGACCACCTTGCCCGGCAGCGGGCCCTACCGCTGCGGTCAGCCCGTGGCACTGACGTGGCGCCCGCTGTCCGACGGACGTCGGCTGCCCGTGTTCGCACCTCTGGAGTAATTCATGGACTTCACGCTCAACGCCGATCAAGAAATGTTCCGCGCCACCATACGCGCATTCGTCGACAAGGAGATCCGTCCGGTCGCGCGGGAATGGGAACAGTCCGGCCGCTATCCCACGGAGATCATCGCGGGCATGGCCGAGTTGGGCCTGTTCGGCATGACCGTGCCGGAGGCCTACGGCGGCCTCGATCTCGACTTCGTGTCCTTCGCGATCGTGTTCGAGGAGATTTCGCGCGGCTGGATGGGCATCGCGGGCATCCTCGGCAGTCACAGCCTTGCTTGCCGGATCATCGCCCGCCACGGTACCGAGGAGCAGCGACGGACCTGGCTACCGACGCTGGCGACGGGTGAGCGGCGCACCGGGATCGGTCTTACCGAACCCGACGCCGGTACCGACCTCCAGGGCATCCGCACCGTGGCCCGGCTCGCCGGCGATCACTATGTGGTGACCGGCCGCAAGACCTGGATCACCAACGCCCGGC
>CAJCJE010000018.1 GCA_903970565.1 Candidatus Melainabacteria bacterium
CCGCTCGTGCTCAACCCGACTCCCGCCAACCACAACCGCCGGTTCGGCCCGGAGGACGAGACCAGCTCCAACTGGTTCGGCTACGCCGCCGACTCCGGCGGCTACACCAGCGTCGCGTCCAGCTGGGTCGAACCATCCGTGGACTGCTCGCGGGGGGACGGCTCGTCGGTGTTCTGGGTCGGCCTCGACGGCTGGGGCAGCGGCACGGTGGAACAGACCGGCACGGAGGCCGACTGCTCCGGCGGTTCGGCCTCGTACTCCGCGTGGTGGGAGACCTACCCGAACAACTCCATCCAGACCTACGGCGACTACGTGGCGCCCGGTGACTCGATGACCGCGAGCGTCACGTTCGAGGGCAACGACAACTACGACATCGACCTCACCGACGACACCCAGGGCTGGACCGAGGACAACCCGCAGCAGGGCGCCAGCGGCGCGGACAACCAGAGCGCCGAGATCGTCGGCGAAACACCCGGCTACGGCAACAACACCTATGCCGCCCTGCCCGACTTCGGCACCGTGAACTTCACGAATTCCAGTGTGAACGGACAGGCGCTGGGCAACGTCAACCCGTTCGCCATCGATCTGGCCCGCAACGGCGACACCCTGGCCACCACCGGTGGTCTCTCCGGTGGGACCGACTTCCCGGTCGACTGGCAGGCCAATTCCTGACCACCAATGCGAAACCGGCCGGCGGTCCACAGTGGACCGCCGGCCGGTTTCGCCGCTGATAGCAGGTGGAATCAGTCCAGGTAGTCGCGCAGAACCTGCGAGCGCGACGGGTGCCGCAGCTTGGACATGGTCTTGGACTCGATCTGCCGGATTCGCTCACGGGTCACCCCGTACACCTGGCCGATCTCGTCCAGCGTCCTGGGCTGGCCGTCGGTGAGGCCGAACCGCAACCGGACCACCCCGGCCTCCCGCTCGGACAGCGTCGCCAGCACCGACTGCAACTGGTCCTGCAAGAGGGTGAAGGATACCGCGTCCACCGCGACGACGGCCTCGGAGTCCTCGATGAAGTCACCGAGCTGCGAGTCGCCCTCGTCACCGATGGTCTGGTCGAGCGAAATGGGCTCCCTGGCGTACTGCTGGATCTCCAGCACCTTTTCCGGGGTGATGTCCATTTCCTTGGCCAACTCCTCCGGAGTTGGCTCCCGGCCAAGGTCCTGCAACAGTTCGCGCTGGATACGGCCGAGCTTGTTGATGACCTCGACCATGTGCACCGGGATACGGATGGTGCGCGCCTGGTCGGCCATCGCGCGGGTGATCGCCTGCCGAATCCACCAGGTCGCGTACGTGGAGAACTTGTAGCCCTTGGTGTAGTCGAACTTCTCGACCGCCCGGATCAGGCCGAGGTTGCCCTCCTGGATCAGGTCGAGGAAGGCCATGCCACGGCCGGTGTAGCGCTTGGCGAGGGAGACCACGAGCCGGAGGTTGGCCTCCAGCAGGTGGTTCTTGGCCCGTTCGCCGTCCCGCATGATCCAGTTCAGGTCGCGCCGCATCTGGGTCGGGAACTTCTCGTTCTCGTCCTCTGCCTTGCGTACCCGCTCGGCCGCGTAGAGGCCGGCCTCGATCCGCTTGGCGAGTTCGACCTCCTCCTCGGCGTTGAGCAGCGCCACCTTGCCGATCTGCTTGAGGTAGGCACGAACCGAGTCGGCCGAGGCGGTGAGTTCGGCGTCCTTGCGGGCCTGCCGAAGGGCCTCGGATTCCTCCTCGTCCCAGACGAAGTCGCCGTCCTTGGCGTCCTTGGGCGCCTCGACGACCTCCTCCTCGACCACCTCGACGAGGTCGACCTCGACTTCCTCGAGATCGGCATCGTCCGGCGCGACCTCACCGGCGTCCAGATCCGGCTCCGACTCGTCCCCGTCGGCCTTCTTGGCCGTGCCGGCCTTGGCGGTCGCGGTCTTCTTCGCGGTGCGTGTGGCCGTTTTGCCGGCAGCGGCCTTCTTGGCCGGCGCCGGCTTCGCGGCGGTCTTTGTCCCATTCACAGCGGCGGTGTCGATGTCCTCGGCATCCGAGGCGCCTTGCGCCTTCGTACTGGTCGGAGCACCCTTGGTGGCCGGAGCGGCGCTCGCGGGTGGGTTGGAGCGTCGGGTTGCGGTTTCTGCGGCTGCCACGTACGCCCTTTCGCAACGGTCGATCACGGCAACGAGGCGAGCGGACCTCGAAAGCCTGAGTTCGGGGGATGCCTGCCGGTTACTTTCGGCGGGCTTGTGTTCCATTGTAACGACGGTCAGGACAAACTCGGCGACGCGCGGGCAATTCTGCGGACTTTGTTGTACTCGACCCCCTCGGACGCCGTGCCCCCGAACGGTGTTCGCGCTGGTCTAGACCCCTTTCGACGCCCGGATCGTCAGTGCGAGATCCCGTGCGTCGCGGCCGCCGCGGCACCCACGATCCCGGCGTCGTTCATCAGCGCCGCCGCGACCACCTCGGTACGCGCCTTCAGCAACGGCAACCACTTCTCCGCCTTCTTGCTGACCCCGCCGCCCGCGATGATCAGATCCGGCCAGATCAGGTTCTCCAGCACCTCCAGGTACCGGGAGACCCGATGCGACCACTCCTCCCAGGAGAGGTCCTTCTCGTCCTTCACGGAGGCCGCGGCGCGCTTCTCCGCGTCGTGCCCGTCTACTTCCAGATGGCCGAATTCGGTGTTGGGCACGAGCTGTCCGTTGAGGAACAGCGCGCTGCCGATCCCGGTGCCGAAGGTCAGCAGCACCACGACGCCGGGCCTGTTCGCGCCGATGCCGAAGCGCATCTCGGCCATACCGGCCGCGTCGGCGTCGTTGAGCACGACGACCTCCTCGTGCGGCCGGCCGAGCCGGTCGGCGAACAGCACGGCCGCGTCGGTGTCGATCCACTTCTTGTCCACGTTGGCCGCGGTCATCGCGGTGCCGCGCTTGAGGACGCAGGGCAGCGTGACGCCGACCGGCCCCTGCCAGCCGAACTTGTTGACGATCTCGGCCACCACGTCGGCCACCGCGTCCGGAGTCGACGGCTGCGGGGTGGGGATGCGCACGCGCTCGCCGTCCAGTTCGCCGGTCTCCAGGTTGACGACGCAGCCCTTGATCCCGGAGCCGCCGACGTCGATCCCGAACCCGCGCAGGGGGGAGGATTGGGCGTCCGCAGGGGAGCTGGAAACGTCAGTGCCCATCCGTGGACCTCTTCCTACTCGATTCAGTCGATTGGCGCCGACCATAGCGTCCGTGGTCGGCGAGTGGGTGTGCCAGTGCCGATCCGACGCTACTTCTCAGCTGCCAGAACGCGACAAACGCACAGCTCAAGAGTGCACTATCGGCGCCAGTTGCGGTCAGGATCACGCACGGCGCGTCGGCGGCGACACCCGTCGAGGCGACGCCCGCCCTCAGGCGCCCGCGCTCAGGCGCACGGCGTGGCGCCGGCGCCGGTGAGCAGGGCCGGGGAGATCTGCGGGGCGAGTCCCTGCGCCTGCTGACCGCCCTCGGGCGTCGGATGCGCGGCGGCGAAGGTGGTCAGCTGGTTGAGCACCTGCTGGGCGTCCGCGTTGGGCGCCACCGAGCCGAACTTGCTGCCGATCGACACGTCCACCGAGGTGTCCTGCCGGTTGTCGCGGATCAGCTGGGTGCACGGGAGTACCAGGCTCAGCGTGCGCGCGGCGGCCTCACCGTTGGCGCCGAAGCGGATCTGCCCCTGGCAGTTCATCACGTCGGCGGAACTGGTGCTGCTGCGCGGATACAGCGGATCGGTGCCCGGCTGTCCCTGCTGGGTGAAACCGAGTTCGGTCAGTTCGGTGGACACCGCCTGGGCCGCGCCATGCTTGGTGCTCGCGTTGTAGACCGTGGCGCGGAACTCCGAGGGCGGTTCCGGGGTCACCTTGTCCAGCGCGCCGTAGGGCAGCGCGGTGCCGGTCTGCGGCGCCGGCTGGCCGGGCACCGTCGGTGCGGGCGGACAGTCGATGGCCGCGCTGACGTTGTCCGCGCGATCGATCACCTTGGTCCACACCACCACCGCGGCGATGACCAGCAAGACGACGAACACGATGGCCGGAAGCGGTTTGCGCCTGCGGTATCCCCGCCCGCGCTCCCGTGTCATCCCTGCGGCAGCCACCTGCCTGTCCTCCCCTGGTGTCGGCCCTTTTCTCGCTGCGTACACCTGTGTTGTCGGCGCTGATGAGCCTAGGCGTTTCAGCTCGACCGGGTGTACTTGGATCACCCGAAGTGACGGTGGCACCGATCACTCGGGCCGTGGTCGCTGGCTGCGATCACCTTACTGCGGACAGTGCAGGACCGAAGCATGGCATCACATCTGGAGGACGTCGGCAACCGGTCGAAGTTGCCCGAAAGTTCTCATCTGGCCAACTTGCGTCCGAATGGGTGACCCAAGGTGTATCGATCTGGCTGGTGAGCTACCCTCTGCCCGCTCCACTGTCCGGGGCCTGCGTGGGAATCGAGCTGGAATCGGTTGCGCGTCGGCGGATTCGGCGGTGACTGCAGCGAGACCTCCGTCACCGTCGACGGTGGGCACAAAATGCAGCTTTGAGACGTTGAGCAGCGCACGAACAACAGTCTCCGGTGACCGCAGGGGTGAGAGAATGGCGACCGACTACGACGCTCCGCGCCGCAGCGAGGCCGACGAGCTGGCTGAGGACTCGCTCGAAGAGCTGAAGGCGCGCCGCGACCAGAACCAGTCAGGTGTCGTCGACGTGGACACGGACGCTCCCGACGAGAACTTCGAACTGCCAGGTGCCGACTTGTCGGGCCTGTCCGGTGAGGAGCTGACCGTCAAGGTGCTGCCGAAGCAGGCCGACGAATTCACCTGTTCGAAGTGTTTCCTGTGCACCACCGCAGCAGGCTCGCTGAGGAGCGGAGCGGCCAGTACATCTGCCGCGACTGCGCCTGATGCGACTGCGCCCGATTCGTCAGGGTCTGACGCCGTCAGGCTGACACTTTCGGGTTCGATCCGATCGGGTTCCGATCGGCAACCGTCTCTGGGCACCCACTCCCAAGGTGGGTGCCCAGTGCCGTGTCGTGCCTGCGCTCACGTGCGCGTCGCGCGGTCGGGTGCCGTGAGGGCTACCGGCTACCATTGCTCAGCGGCTGCTCAGCGGCCCTCGATCAGGGCCGTGACCAGCTTCTCCGGCCGGCGCGAACTCAGCAGCCAGTACGGGGTCGGGTCCTCGGGGTCGGTGATCTCGATCCAGACCATCGGCCCGATCCAGCTGCGGGTCAGGGCGAACGCGGCCGGGTCGAAGCCGGGTCCGAGCACCTTGCGCTTGGCGGCCGGCGGCACGATCTGCACCTCGCCGACGTACTGCAACGGCAGATGCGCCTGGCCGACCCACAGCTCGCCGTCGCGCACGACGACCTTGGCCGCGCTGAAACGCCACAACAGCAGCAGGCACACGCCGAAGGTGACGATGTAGGGCAGCCACGCCCGGATACCGGGGTAGCCCATGTTCACCTCGGCAGCCAGGATGCCGGCCGCGAGCAGCGGCAACAGCCAGTGCCACCAGGTCAGATACAGCCGTTCACTGAAGATCGCCGGACCCGGCGCAGGCTCCGCCGTGGAGTCTGTCGCGCCGGTTGCGGCCGGGCTTGCGCTGTCAGTCACGAGACCAGGGTAATCTCGCCGCCCGTGCCCAGCGTTGAGGTCCTGCTGTCCCGGATCGATCCGGGTGTGCCATTGCCCAGTTACGCCCAGCCCGGTGATGCCGGGGCCGATCTGGTGACCACCACCGATGTGGTGATAGCCCCTGGTGAACGAGCTGTTGTCGGTACCGGCATCGCCCTGGCCCTGCCCGAGGGCCACGCCGGTTTCGTCCATCCAAGATCAGGTCTGGCCGCGCGGGCGGGCCTTTCCGTGGTAAACACCCCTGGCACGATCGACGCCGGCTATCGGGGCGAGATCAAGGTCTGCCTGATCAACCACGATCCGAGGGAGCCGATCGTGCTGCGACGCGGCGACCGGATCGCCCAGCTGATCATCCAGCGGGTCGAGCACGCCATGTTCCGCGAGGTCGCTGATGTCAGCTCGTTGCCGTCCTCGGTTCGCGGCGCTGGGGGTTATGGCTCGACGGGTGGACATGCCACGCTCGGTACGCGGGTGCAGCCGCACCTCGCTACTGGGGCTACTGGGGCTACTGGGGCAGCCACTGAGCCAGTGGCTATCGGGACGGAGGATTAAGTGGGGATTTTCGGGAGACGCCAGCGCGACGGCCGGCATTCCGTCGACGAGCCGGAGGATGGCGCCTACCGGGAGGATGACCACGGCCGGGAGTCCTACTCCGGGGACATCTACGACGACAGCGCGACGGCCGAGGATCACGACGGGACCGACTACGACGACGCGCGGGACTACGACGAGGACTACGTCGCCGGCCCCTACGACGAGGACGAGTCGCCCGAGGACAACCTGACCCGGCTGGATCTCGGCTCGGTCCAGGTGCCGTTGCCGGACAACTCACAGATCCAGGTCGAGATGGACCCCACCGGTCCGCTGCGTGCCGTGCACATCGTCAGTACGCACGCCCGCTACACCGTCAGCGCCTACGCGGCCCCCAAATCCTCCGGGCTGTGGGCGGAAATCAGCAAGGAACTCGCCGACCAGCTCGGCGGTGACGGCGCCAGGGTCCGCAAGGAGGCCGGCGAGTGGGGGACCGAGCTGGTCGCGTTCGTGAACAACGTACTGCTGCGCTTCGTCGGCGTCGACGGGCCGCGCTGGATGCTGCGCGCGGTGGCCGCCGGGCCGAAGGAGCAGTCCGCGCAGGCCGCCGAGGAGCTGCGGGACATGGTCCGGGAGACCATCGTCGTGCGCGGCCAGCAGCCGATGCCGGTGCGGACCCCGCTGCCGCTGAAGCTGCCGGAGGAGATAGCCCAGCACATCGAGCAGGCCCAGGGCGGCGCACCGGGCTGATCGCCGCGTTACCTGATTGACCTGATTGATTGCCGCGTTACCGGTCGGACGAGGCCGCCTGGGGCCGGCCCCCGGCGCGCAACCAGGCCAGTACGGTCGCCCGGCCGAGGGACTCCCGGTCAGCGCCGAGCGCGGCCAGGCTGGTGGTGCCCAGCGCGGCGTTGGGCAGCGCGCTTGCCCAGGACCGGGCGGCGGCCAGCGGATGTACCGGATCGTCGACGCAGCCGGCCACCCCGGCGGGCGCCCACAGCGTGCTCAGGGCCTCGCTGGTGGGCGCCGGGTGGTCGGCCGCACCGCGCAGTGACGCG
>CAJCJE010000019.1 GCA_903970565.1 Candidatus Melainabacteria bacterium
TCGTCGGCGCCGTCGACGAGGACCAATTCTGCAACGGCTGGACTCCCGCCGCAGACGCCCTGGAGGCAGACGTGCCCAACATCAACGTGCCGCTCACCGTCGACCAGGTCACCGGCCACGCCTACGCGACCCTCTCGGCCGGCTCGAACTCGGCATACTTCTCCGGCGGCTGGCTGTCGCTGACCGCGCTGTACGGCCAGAGCGACTCCGTCACCCAGACAACCGTGAACTTCCTCGGCGACAACGGCCAGGTGCTACAGCAGACCCCGGCCGAGGTGACGTGGAACCAGCGCTGGCGAGCGCCGCTCCCCGACGGGGTCGGCATCGTCACCATCGACTGGACGCCCGCGACCGACGGCACCGTCCTCATCGGATGCCTGGAACTGGCCTCCCGATAGGACCACCGTGCTGGCGTTCCTCTCGCGACATCCGGGCAACGCGGCCTGGCGACGCCCAGAAGTCCCTGGCCTACCTTGATCACTTATCGTCATCACAATAAGCAAAAACTCGCCAAGGACTCCCTTTCGGGGGAAAAATTGGCTACGCTGGGTAGCATGTCAGGTTTTGTCGCCGTGTTCGCGGAGTTCTCCGCCCGCCGGGTGCTGACCCGTCTGCACAATCAGATCGGTATCGCGGGCCTCGCCGCCGCAGCCGCGATCCCCGGCCTGGCCGCGGTCATCGACCAGCATTCAGCCGCCGTTCGGGACATCCTGGAGTTCGGCGTGGAGGGTTCGGCCACGGTGGCCGGGGTCGTTCTGCTGGCCGGCTACGCACGTGGCGTGCTCGATCAGGCGCGGGAGTCCGGTCGGCTGCCTCGGGTGCCGGCGGAACTCACCGGCTGGGCCGAGACCGACTGGCTGACCGCCCGTCTACTCGGGGTCTGCGCGCTGGCGAACCGGCCGACCAACCACTGACGACCACCCTCGTCATCTCCAGTCGTCAGGCAAGTCGGCCGGTCAACGAGTTCCGCGCACAGCGCGCCGACAATCGCCCAGCAGGTTTCCGAATACGCCGTGGAGACCTACCCCGATCAGCAGGCCACCCCCGGCTTCCGCGCCGAGTTTCTTCGCACCCGAGATGGGCATCGACAAACGCCACTTCGACCTCATCGACACCGGCCGCAAGACCACCGAGATCCGCGTCAACGACTCCAGCCGCCGCAAGATCAGAGCCGGGTCGCTGATCCGGCTCCGCTGCCGGGGCGACGAAGTCCTCACCCAACCTGACCTTGCTCCCCGCTGGACAACGATGGTGACGCGGTCGAGCCGGTCGATGCGGACGCTGAGGTCCGACCGACCGGCTCGACGTGCCTACCGGGTTCTACCGGTAACCGCCCGACGGCGGTCGGGGGTCCTGGCCGCGATCGAACCGTCCGTCCGTCGTTCCGGGCGCCGTCGCGGACCAACCGGCGTGCTCACCAGCTGATGTGGACATTCCGCCGTGCATCGCCTGCTCGCGCCGGCCGCCCCGCTCGGTCGGCTGGGCACCGGACCGAGTGGCGTCCTCCTTGCCGCGCTGGTAGGCATCGGTGTGCGCCTTCGCCTCGGGCAGTTGTTCCTCGACCCGGCCGATCCAGGTCTCCCAGCGCTGCCGCATCGGCCCGATCAGACCACCGCCCATCCCGACCACGACCACGCCGCCGATGGTGGCCAGCACGGTGATCAGGACCGGAGTGGTGACCGCGGTGGCGATACCCATCTGGTTGAGGGCGGCGATGATGCCCAGGCCCCAGATGAACACCGAGGCGACGGTGCCCAGCATCCGGCCGTAGGACAGGCCGCCGAGCGCGCCGCCGACCAGGTCCTTGACCACCTTGGCGATGGCGCCGACGACCACCACGATCAGCATCGCGACGATCAGCTTGGGCAGCCAGGAGACGACGGCGGTCAGGATGGTACTGATCGGGTTCGGCCCGAAGACGCCGAAGGCGACCTCCAGCGTGATCAGCAGAACCGCGTAGTAGACCACCTTGGCGATCAGGCTGGACGCGGTGTAGTTGTTGCGTTCCAGCATTGTCTTCAGGCCGCCGCGCTCGACAACACGGTCGAGGCCCAGCTTGTTCAGTACCTTGCCGACGACTTTACCGAGAACCTTCGCGATCACCCAGCCGATGACCATGATGACCAGGAACGCGACGAGTTTGGGTACGAAGTCGGCGATGGCCGTCCAGGCGGAGGATATTCCTCCGCCGATGTCGACCGCTGCCAGAGTGTGCGTTGACACTGGGCTTCTCCCTTTCCACTACCGAGCACCGTCGTTGTTCGGCGCACTGTCGACTCGCGTCGATTTGTGTCGCGCCACTCGGCGCGGACTTGCTCTCAACATAAGAGATAGTGTTCATCTGCTCCACGTACGAAACCCCACTGCGGATTCTTCAACCGGTCGAGTGACAATTCACCGGGCGTCACAAACGTGAGTCACCATTTTCGTCATCCGAATTCGGTTATCGAACACCACGATGAGGTGCAGCACATTGACAAGATCACCCTCCGTGGCAGGACGTAGCATGATCGCCAGACGAACGACGACGATCTGGAGTCGATGTGGCAGCGCAGGTGCGTCCCTTCCGCATTTCCACCACCTCTCAGCAGCTCGATGACCTGCACGATCGGCTGGCCAGGACCCGGCTGACCCCGGCGCTGTCCGGTTCGGACTGGACGCACGGCACCCCACCGGACTACCTCAACGAGCTGGTGACGTACTGGCGCACCGAGTTCGACTGGTCGGCGGCAGAGCGCCGGCTCAACGAGCTGCCGCAGTTCACCACCGAGGTCGGCGACGACACGCTGCATTTCGTACATGCGAAGGGCGTCGGCCCGGCCCCGTTCCCGCTGCTGTTCTCACACGGCTGGCCGGGTTCGTTCTGGGAGGTACACAAGATCATCGGCCCGTTGACCGACCCGGCCGCGCACGGCGGTGACCCGGCCGACGCCTTCGACCTGATCGCGCCCAGCCTGCCCGGTTACGGCTTCTCCCCGCACCCCGGCCGGCCGGGCATCACGCCGAGGGTGATCGCCGGCCTGTTCGACCGGCTGATGGTCGAGGTGCTCGGCTACCCGCGCTACGGGGCGCAGGGCGGCGACTGGGGTGCGGCGATCACCACCGCGCTCGGCCGCGACCACGGCGAGACCGTCGCCGGCATTCACCTCAACCTCATCGCGGGCACACCGGTCCTCGACGAGAACTCGGCGCCACTGACCGAGGCCGAACAGGAGTTCCAGCGGCAGCGGACCGACTGGCGAGCCGAGCAGAGCGGCTACAGCCACCTCCAGGGCACCCGCCCGGCCACCCTCGGCGCCGCGCTGGCCGACTCCCCCGCCGGCCAGGCCGCGTGGATCGTGGAGAAGTTCCGCGCCTGGAGCGACTGCGACGGGGACGTGGAGTCGGTGTTCAGCAAGGACGACCTGCTCACCAACATCACCCTGTACTGGCTGACGAACACGGCGGCCACCTCGGCCCGGCTCTACTACGAGACCCAGCACGAGGCCGTGAACTCCTTCAGCCAGCCCGGGTACGTGTCGACCCCGACCGGATTCGCCTCCTTCCCCAGGGAAATCGCCCGGCCGCCGGAGGAATGGGTGCGCCGAGGCTACAACCTGGTGCGGTTTCGTGAGTTCGAGCGCGGCGGCCACTTCGCCGCCCTGGAACAACCCGAGGCGCTGGTGCACGAGATCCGCGAGTTCTTCCGGCCGCTGCGTGGCTGAGCCGCGATGACGCCGGCACGGGCCGGGAGGACGTAAACTGTCCGGGTGCGGACCCGGCCCACCCTGACCTGGACACCGACGGGCGCGCCCGCTCCCCGGACCACCAGCCTCGACGAGGTGGTCGACGTCGTCGCGGCCGGTCGGGTCGTGGCGCTCAGCGGCGCGGGCCTGTCCACCGAGTCGGGTATCCCGGACTACCGGGGCGCGGCGGGCCGCCTGCGCAACCACACGCCCATGACCTACCAGGAGTTCACCGAGAGCCCGACCGGCCGTCGCCGGTACTGGGCGCGCAGCCATCTGGGTTGGCGAACAATCGTCGGCGCCGCGCCCAACAGCGGGCATCGCGCGGTGACCGAGTTGTCCACCCGAGGTTTCGTCTCGGCGGTGATCACCCAGAACGTGGACGGCCTGCACCAGGCGGCCGGTACCCCAGCCGTGGTGGATCTGCACGGCACGCTGGACCGGGTAATCTGCCTGGCCTGCCGACAGATCAGCGACCGCGCGGAGCTGGACCGTCGGCTTCGGGCGGCGAATCCGTCCTTCGACGGCTCCGCCGGCCGACTCAACCCGGACGGTGATGTCGAACTCGACGAGGAGTCGGTGCGGGCGTTCCGGCTGGTCAACTGCACAAACTGCGGGTCCAGGATGCTCAAGCCGGATGTGGTGTTCTTCGGCGAGAACGTACCCCGACCGAAGGTCGAGCAGTGCTATCGGCTGGTCGAGGAATCCGCCGCGCTGCTGGTGCTGGGTTCCTCCCTGACCGTCATGTCCGGCCTGCGGTTCGTCCGCAGGGCGGCCGAGGCGGGCAAGCCCGTGCTGATCATCAACCACGGGCCGACCCGTGGGGACGACCACGCGAGCGTCCGGGTGGATCTGCCCCTGGGCGCGGCGCTGACCGACCTCGCCGCCCGACTCCCCCGCAGCCCCGCGACGCCGTCGCGCCCAGCGGTGGTGACACCGCTGTTCAACGCCGGGTAACGGGGGCGCGGCCGAAGTCGAGTTCGGCGAGAACGATCCAGCGCGGACCGCTCGGTGTGCCCGGAGACTCAGGCCGGCAGAACGGCCTCGATGGCCGAGGTGACGGCGGGGTCCTCCGGCTCGGTACGCGGCCGGAACCGGCCGACGATCGTGCCGGTCGGGTCGATCAGGAACTTCTCGAAGTTCCACTGGATGTCCCCGGCCGCGCCGTCGGCGTCCGGGACTGCGGTCAGTTCGTCGTAGAGCGGGTGCCGGTGCTCGCCGTTCACCTCGATCTTCTCGAACAGCGGGAAGGTCACGCCGTAGGTGGCCGAGCAGAAAGTGCCGATCTCCTCGGCCGTGCCCGGTTCCTGCCCACCGAACTGGTTGCAGGGGAACCCCGCCACGGTGAACCCTCGGTCGGCGTAGCGCTCCTGAAGCCGTTCCAAGCCGGCGTACTGCGGCGTCAAACCGCACTTCGACGCGACGTTGACCACCAGCACCGTCTTGCCCTTGAACTGGCCGAGGGACGCGGACTCGCCGTCGAGAGTGTGCAGCTGAAGATCATAGATAGCCATGATCCCAGCCTACATTTTCCGACCTGCCGGCCAACGGCGAGTAGATACTCACCGCTGCGTGGTCGGCACCTTCTTCAACTGCTCGGCCAACGTCTCCAGCGCCGGCACCAGGTCCAGCAGCAGGTCGGCGGTCACCTCCGGCAGCTGGTCGAGACAGTCCGACAACACCCTGGTCCGACGCTCCCGAATCCGCTCGTGCACCAGGTCACCCGATGGTGTCACCGCGACCCGTACCGCACGCAGGTCGTTGGGGTCCGGCAGCCTGCTGATCAGGCCGTTCTCATCCAGCTTGCGCACGATCCTGGAAAGCATCGTCGGATTCAACCCCTCCAGTTCGGTCAGCTCGGCCAACCCGAGCGGCCCCCTGCTGCGGACCAGACCGAGCACCGAGTACTGGGAGGGCGTCAGACCCTCACCGGTCGAGGTGGCATTGAGCTGCCGCGCCAACCTGGCGATGACGCCACGCAGCCGCGCCACGAGCTCAACGTCCATCGTCACACCTCCGGGTGTTGATTGCTTGCCGATAGGCAATTAAAGTAGGCATACGTGAGCAGCCCGGACAACACGGCAGGCCGAAGCACTCTGTCGGCCCCAGCCCGTCGACCGATCGGCCTCCACCGACACCGGCCACCAGCCACGCCACCCACCGACACCCCCGAACCAGCCAGCGCGCCGGCCACCCACGGCGTCGAGCCGCAGGGCCCGCTCCCCCGACGCAAGCTGGTATTCGGCATTGTCTCGATGGCCCTGTTCATGAGTTCGGTAGATCAGACCATTGTGGCCACCGCGCTGCCCGCCATCCACAGGGAACTGCACGCCCAGATCAACTGGAGCGGCTGGACCATCACCATCTACGCACTCGGCCAGGTCCTGGCCATGCCGATGGCCGGCAAGATCAGCGACATGTACGGCCGCAAGAAGGTCTTCCTGCTCTCCGCCGTCGTCTTCACCGCCGCCTCCCTCGCCTGCGGATTTGCCGGCAACATCTACCTGCTCGTCGGCCTGCGGCTGCTCCAGGCCCTCGGCGGCGGCGCCTTCATGCCATCGGCCACCGGCATCGTCTCCGACCACTTCGGCAAGGACCGGGACCGAGCGATCGGCATGTTCACCAGCATCCTGCCCATCGGCGGCATCGTCGGCCCCATCATCGGCGGCGTCTTCGTGGCCGTCTGGTCCTGGCGCGGCATCTTCCTGGTCAACGTCCCCATCGGCATCGTGCTGATCCTGCTCGTGATCAAGTTTGTCCCCACCAGCACCACCCGCTCGACCGGCCGGATCGACGTACGCGGCGTCTGCCTGCTCGGCACCCTCATCCTCGCCGCCATGTTCGGCATCACCTACCTCGGCAGCGGCCCCATCACCCCCTACAACCCGGTCTTCGTCTGCGCCGAACTCATCGCCGTCGCCGCCGGCTGCCTGTTCGTCCGGCACGCCAAGCACCACACCAACTCCTTCATCCCGTTCCGCCTGCTGCGCGGCCGGGGCTTCGGCGTGATGAACGTGATCAACCTCTGCTACGGCGCCGCCGCGCTCGGGTTCTCCGCCCTCGTCCCCCTCTACGCCCAGGACCGCTTCGGCCTGGCCCCGCTCAGCGCCGGCACCCTGCTCACCGCGCGTGCCGTCGGCATGATCTGCGTGGCCGGCATCGCCGTCACCACCCTGCGCAGAACCGGCTACCGGCCACCCATGATCGTCGGGTTCCTCATCGTGTCCGCCAGCCTCGTCGCGATGGCGCTGGACCCACCCCTGCCGCCCTACCTGTGGCTGGGCATCTCCGCCGGCCTCACCGGCATCGGCATGGGCATGGCCGTGCCGGCCTCCAACAACGCCAGCCTGCAACTCGCCCCCGACCAGGTCGCCGCCATCGCCGGCCTGCGCGGCATGTTCCGCCAGTCCGGTTCGATCATCGCGGTCTCCATCACCACCGCGGTACTCGCCCGCAGCACCGATCCCGGCCTCGCCCAGGCCCACGTGTTCATCGTGTTCGCCGCGCTGCTGGTACTCATCGTCCCGCTGGTGTTCCTCGTCCCGGAACACCGCGGCGGCTGGTAACCCACCAGCCGCCGCACGCCCCCGACCGAGAACCGGC
>CAJCJE010000020.1 GCA_903970565.1 Candidatus Melainabacteria bacterium
TGACGGTGCCGGGATGCGGCACCACCGACCAGGTCGCGAAGCCCGGCGAGGTCGGCGTCGCGCCGAGCAGGTCGTTGGTGAGTGCCGGCAGCACTCCGGTCGACCAGCCGTGCGCGGCCGAGGTGTAGCCGCCCTCGTACATCGAGCCGCCCGCGCCGACACCCTCCCAGTCGGTGTTGCCAGGATCATGGGTGTCCATCCAACCGTAGAGCCGGTCGATCTCGTCGATCGCGGAATCGGCCTGCCCGGACAGGAAACGCGCCTGGATGTCCGGATACGAGGTGAAGGCGTAGACCCGGCTGGTGCCGTCGGACACCAGCGTGTCGTTGTCCATGAACGAGTTGCCGTAGGGAGTCGCGGTGTTGGCGGCGAGGTAGTTCAGCGCGCTGGTCGCCTGGGTCGGATCGGCGACGCCGGCCAGGATGGCGTAGCCGTTGCCGTCCTGGGCGTGCCGGACCGGTCCGGTCGCCGAGTCCAGGTAGGCGCCGGTGCTGCTGTCCCACAGGTGGGCGTTGATCGCGGTGCTGACCGTCGCGGCCCGCTGGGTCCAGGCGGTCGCGTCGGAGGTGTGGCCCAGCGCGGTGGCCATCGCCGCGGCATCGTCCAGGGCGATGACGTAGAGCGCGTTGTAGTAGGTGACCTCGCCGGTTCGGCCGAGGAAGGCGTAGTCGCCGTAGCCGCTGGTGCCGTTCAGTCCCTTGGAGAGCAGGCCGTTGGAGTCGGTCACCGACGGCAGCCAGGTGTTCATCAGGCTGACCAGGTTCGGGTAGTAGGTCTGCCCGTAGGACATGTCACCGGTGTAGAGCAGATAGTCCCAGCTCGCGGTCACCCAGTACATCGGATAGTCGAACAGTGGCAGGGTGTAGTCGTTGATCGACGCCGGTGGAATCCAGCCGTCCGAGCGTTGGTGGTTGGCGAGGTCGGCGAGCACGTTCTCGGCTGCCGCGCTGACATCGTGGGTGAGGTAGTCGGTGCGGCCGGAGACGGAGATGTCGCCGACGTAGGGATCGCGGTCACGCTTGGCGCCGTCGGTGAGCACCACTTTGCCGTCCAGCCCGGGCGTGTCCGCGTTGCGCGGGTCGACATCGGTCGGGCGGAAGGTGTCGGTGATCAGCTCATTGGTGTAGGAGGCGTCGTACCAGTACTGGTTGAGCTGCGCGTCGGAGGAGAGGAACCAGCCCTGGTAGGTGCTCGGCGTGCCGAGATACGCGGTGAAGTCGAGGCTGATGCCGCTGATCTCGACCGTGCCGTAGGGCTGCGTGTCCGGCGCGTCGGCGGCCAGCGCGTTCAGGGTGATCTTGAGATAGCGGAAGCCGTGCAGGCCGTCGTCGCAGACCTTCGTCCCGTCGGCGCAGCCGTTGCTGTCGGTCCAGGTGGTCGGCGTACTCGGCACGGCGACCTGGTCGGTGCCCGGCGTGATGGTGTCGCCGTTGTCCGAGCGGGTGAAGTCGGAGGTGTCGGTCAAATACTGGGTTGTTTCGGAGAAGGCGAGTTCCACGCCGGGATGGTTGGTCGACGCGCCGGCGAAGTCGACCTGCGGGTAGCCGACCACGTCCTCACCGAAGTCCACCGTGATGCTCGGCGGGGTGGGATCGGGCGCGATGAGCCCTGGCCAGACCTCGTTGATCCTGGTGAATTCGCCCTGCGACGTCGCCTGGTCCTGAGTGACGGTGATCTGCACCTGAGTGGTGGAAACCGTTGTCGTGAAAGGTACTTCGACCTGGACCGCGCTGTTGTCGGTCACCGTGCCGGCGAGCTGCCAGGCGCTGCCGTTCCAGGTGTCGACGGTGAAGTCGACCGGCACACCGTCGCTGTTGGACAGTACGGTGATGCCGGGCAGTGACACGGCCGAGGGGCTGGTGACGGTGAGGGTGTCGGGGTAGGCGCCAATCGTGTCGTCGTTCCAGAACGTGTCGGTGTCGCCGTCGATCGCGTTGCCCGGTACGTAGGTGCGCTCCTGGCCGTTGTCACCGGTGTTGGGCGCGTGGTAGGACGACGCCGTGGCCGAGGTGCCGGACGGCCAGCTCGGTTTCGCGGGCGGCTGCGGGCTGGACAGGGTGGCGACGCCCTGTCCGAGTGCGCCGTTCGGGTTGGTGACCGAGCCGGTGGTGGCCAGCACCCGAACCGGTTGCACCTCCCGACTCGACGGCGCGACAACGTACTTCGCCCACGCCGGGGTGTCGTGCGGCCTGCCGAAGGCCGAGGTGTCATGTGCGTCGGCCGGCGCGGTGGCCAACCCGAGCACGGCAATGGTCGCTAGTCCGATGGCAATGGTCCTGCGCGGAAACCGTACTCGCATGGCTGAGCACGTTAGGTTGCCGGCGTGTTGATTACAACGTTTCAAGCCAGAATTGAGGTGTTTCAGTCCGATCCTGTCGGCAGAGGCGTCCGCTGTGCGCGGACCGGAACTGCGCCACGACGGCGCGTTCGGAACGACCACCCGCTCAGCCCAATCGGCGATTACCGTGCGTTGCCAGCCGAATGAGTCTCTGGCGATGTCGGCGCAGCACCGCTGCGCGGCCGTTCGGCCTGTCGATCGCCGGTATCGGCGGCGGGAAGGGTGGCCGTCCAGCCGGATTCGAGCAGATCGAAGACCTCCTTCAGCGCGTGTTCGGGATTCGCCCGCTGGTGGGTCAGATCCCTGGTCTCCAGCGCCGCGCAGGCGACATCCTCGGCCGGCGCACCGACCTCCTCGGCGATGGCGTGCGCGAACGCGGTCTGGTGGCGCATCCATATCCGGTGCCCGTAGTCGCGCAGTGCCGTCCGGGACAACGGCGTCGGCCGGGTGATTGGCACCGAACTGAGCGCCGCGAAGCTCACCGCGGCCAGGGCCAATCTCGAAGCCGCCGGGCTCGGCGATGTCGTCGAGGTGCGGGCGGGCAACGCGCTGGAGACACTGTCCGATCTGGATGGTCCGATCGAGTTCGTCCTGCTTGACGGCTGGAAGGATCTCTGTCTGCCGGTGCTGCGGCTACTCGAACCGCTGATCCCCCTTGGCGCTCTTGTGGTCGCCGACGACGTGGAACTCAGCTCGCTCGGTGACTATCTGAGCTATGTCCGCGATCCGGCGAACGGCTATCACGGCGTCACCTTCCCGGTCGAAGACGGCATGGAGATCAGCTGCCGGGTATGACCTTCCCGCCGGCCGCAACGTTCAGCAGGTCAGCGTTCGGGGAGGGTCAGCCGAAGTCCAGTTCGGCTTGCACTCCCTCCCGGCCCGCCAACCACAGCGCCAGCGCTTCGGTGCTGCCCCGGACCGGGGTACCGCGTCCGAGTTCCCGGCCACCCGGCGTGGTCGGGATGACCCGGTAGCGCAACAGTTTCGCGCCGAAGCGCCAACTCCAGACGACGCCCTCCCGGAAGATCGCGTGACCGGCCTCGTCCGGCAGGTCGTGTGGTTTGCCCAGACCCCGCAGAACATCCTGGTTGTGCATGGTGCAGTCGCCGGCCAGTAGCCAGGCGAACATCCGCGCGGTGACGTCCGGATTCTTCGCCACCGCACGGCCGCGCCGGGTCAGCTCGGCTCTGGACAGACCACGGCCGGCGCGCACCATGACATCGTTGGCGCGGTCGATACTCAGTCCGCCCGGCTTCACGTAGGTGAGCATCTGATCGGTGCCGACCACGTGCGCGAGCACATCGCGTGGCGTCCAGCCCGCGCACAGGGTCGGGCCGCTCTCGAACTCAGCGTCGGTCAGCGATTCGATGGTGTCCATGAACCGCGAACGTTCCCGGCGCAGCGTTTCCGTCCACGTCGATTCGGTTCGCATCGGCATCGGGTGTGGCATGAGATCGGTGCTCCTGACTCGGCGAATGACCCAGCGAATGATCAGTGAATGATCAGTGAATGACTCGGCGAGTGGCTCAGCGAATCCGCAGTCGTTTCAACAGTCGGTAGGTCAGCGTGATGAGCTTGGCGAACTGGTTGGCGCCCAGACCGCGCGGCCGATCGAAGCCCATGATGTGCTGGCTGGCCACGGTTTGCAGCTCGGTGTATTCGAGGATGCCGTGCTCGCCGTGGCGCCTGCCCTGGCCGGAGGATTTCATCCCGCCCATCGGCGCGTCGTTGGAGGCGTACGCCGACGCGAAGCCCTCGTTGACGTTGACCGTGCCGCACTGGATGCGCGCGCCGATCTCCCGGCCGCGTGTGGCGTCGCGGGTCCAGACGCTCGCGTTGAGACCGAACTCGCTGTCGTTGGCCATCCGAACGGCCTCGTCCTCGTCGGCCACCGGATACACCGACACGACCGGTCCGAAGGTTTCGTTGGCGTAGAGCTCCATGTTCGGCGTGACGCCCTGGAGCACGGTCGGTTCGTAGAAGTACGGCCCCAGATCTGGTCGTGGCCGGCCGCCGACCAGCACGGTCGCGCCCTGCGTGCGGGCGTCCTCGACGTGCTTGGTCACGATGTCCAGCTGCCGTTGCGAGGTCAGCGAGCCGACGTCGTAGTGGTAGTCGAAACCCTTGTCCAGCTTGAGGTTCCGCGTCTGGTCGACGAGCCTGCCGACGAACTCGTCGTACACCTGCTCGGCGACGTAGATGCGCTCCGCCGACAGGCACAGCTGACCGGCCGTGGCGAAACACGCCCGCATCGCGCCCTTCGCGGCCTTGCCGAGGTCGGCGTCGGCGAGTACCAGCATCGGGTTCTTGCCGCCGAGTTCGAGCGTGGCGCCGATCAGCCGACGCGCGGCGGCCTCGGCGATCCGACGGCCGGCCGCGGTCGAGCCGGTGAAGCAGACGTGGTCGGCGCCGTCGATCAGGGGTTGGCCGAGTACGTCCGGTTCGCCGACGACGATCTGCCACACCTCGGCCGGCAGCCCGGCCTCGATCATCAGCTCCCTAGCACGCAGCGCGGTCAGCGCCGTCTGGGTGTCCGGTTTGAGCACGACAGTGTTGCCGGCCAGCAGCGCGGGGATCAGGTCGCAGACGGCCAGCGAGAGCGGGTAGTTCCACGGCGAGATGATGGCGATCGTGCCCTTGGGCCGGCGCAGTTCCCAGGTTCGGGTGGCGCCGGGCAGCGCGCCCTGGCGCCTGCGCGGCGCGAGGAAGGTGGCCGCGTGCCGGCCGTAGTACCGCGCGAGGCCGGCGACGTCGACGGTCTCCTCGAAGGCACTGCCGCGTGCCTTGCCGGTCTCGGCCTGGATGAGATCGAGCAGTTCGGCATTGCCGAGCACCAGGTCGTGCAGGGCGAGGAACGGCTTTGCGCGCTGGGCGACCGGGGTGGCCGCCCAGGCCGCCTGCGCGGCGTGTGCCCGGTCGAACGCGACCCGGAC
>CAJCJE010000021.1 GCA_903970565.1 Candidatus Melainabacteria bacterium
TACCCAGCCGCAGCTCCCCGGCGAGCATCAGGCCGACCGGTCCCGCCCCGACGATCACCACCTCGGCCTTGCGGGGCAACAGGTCCGGGGCGGCGCCACCGGTCACCACAGCCTCGCCCGGGCGGGGCCGAACCACCGGTCGAGCGCGGTCGGCAGGTCGTGCCACGATCCGGGCGCCGCCCATGCCACGTAGCCGTCCGGCCGGAGCAGGATCGCGGTCGTGCCGCAGAGATCGGCCAGAGGCTCACTGGCCGGGGCGGCGGTGACGACGTCGACGCGGTCCGTCCAGCCGTTCGCCCGCTGGCGCAGGGCGGCGTTGTCGGTCAGGTCCAGCAGCACTCCGCGGCCGCCGCGCAGCGCTTCGGTGCTGCTGGAGGATGGCCCGGCACCGGCACCGGCACCGGCAAGGGCGAGGCGCGGCATCCGTCGGCCGAGCAGCGGGTGCCGGCCGCCGTCCACGTCGTAGCGGATGTCCAGGCCGCTGACCATCGCCGCCAGGTGGCGAGCCACCGCCTCGTAGCCGATCAGCTCCCGCAGGACGTCGCGCAGCGGCTGCATCTCCGCGCCGCTGAGGAATAGCAGGCCCTGCGCCCGGGTGTTGGTCAGCAGCCGGCGTCCCACCTCGTGCCGCTCGGAGTGGTAGGTGTCCAGTAGGGTATCCGGGGCGTCCCCCCGTACCACGGCGGCGAGTTTCCATCCCAGGTTCACCGAGTCCTGGATGCTGGTGTTCATGCCCTGGCCGCCAGCCGGCAGGTGCACGTGGGCGGCATCGCCGCCGAGGAACACCCGGCCCTTGCGGTACTGGGTGGCCTGACGGGTGGCGTCCCCGAAGGCGCTCACCCAGACCGGTTCACCGTGAGAAATGTCCTCGCCGGTCAGCCGTTTCCATGCGGCACTCACCTCACCGTACTCGACGTCGGCGCCCCGAGCCCGCGGCGGTGTGCCCCGCTCGCAGACGATGAGCCGGGTGATCCCGCCGGGCAGGTGCCCGACCATCACCATGCCGCAGGGCAAGATCTTGCCGGTCATCAGCGGTTCCAGGTCCAGATTGCGGACGTCGGCGAGGTACATCTCCATCGTGGCGTCGCTGCCCGGAAAGTCGAAACCGGTGCTCTTGCGGACCATGCTGTGGCCACCGTCGCAGCCGACGAGCCAACCGGCGCGCAGCTCGACGTCGTGCCCGGCACCATCGCGGGCTCGGACGATCACAGCGTCGCCCTCGTCGGTGCTGCCGGTTACCTCGTGCGAGCGCCGGATGTCCGCCCCCAGTTCGGCGGCCCAGCTCTCCAGCACGGTCTCGGTTTGTGACTGGGGTACGGTCTTCGCGGCTTGCGGTGCGCCGTCCAGGATGGAGAAGTCGACCGGCAGCCCGCCGAAGTGCCCCTGGTTGCTCACGGTCAGGTCACCGAAGCGGCTCAGCAGCCCACGTTGGTCGAACACCTCCATAGTGCGTGAGGTGAAGCCCAGCCCCCGAGATTCGCCGCTGCGCTGCGCCAGCCGCTCCAGCACGGTAACGCGGGCCCCGCCGAGCCGCAGCTCGCCGGCGAGCATCATGCCCGCGGGTCCTGCTCCGACCACGATGACGTCGGCATTCATGGCACGTTCCTCCTCGGTGGTCGAAGTCATGACGGGCCCTGATCTCGCCGAGGGCGGCGCCCGCGGTGATGGCTCTGCCGACGCGGGCGGTGAGGTCGACGACTACACCGGACCGGTGGGCGGTGACGGGCTGCTATGGCGGCGATGCCCGCGTCGCGGCAGGCGCGCACGATCCGCAGCGCGATCTCGCCACGATTCGCGGCAGCAGCCGACGGATCATCGAGGCGTGCCTTCAGGGGCAGCCATTGCCGCCCTATCCTCTGCGAACCGCCGGGCGTGCTCCAGGGTCGTCCGGCTGTTGGTGCTCAGCGCGTCCCGGACGAAGGTCCGGGCAGCCGCGACGTCCGCATTCGGGCCGAGGATCCGGGTGATGTTGTCGGTGTTGATCGTCACGGTGTGCTGCGAGGTCGCCGTCACCTCGTCCGGCCCGGTCTTCCGGAACGTCCAGCAGCCGGTGTGCAGCGTCATCAGGGCCGGCAGGGTTACCTGCTTGTAGGCGATCCGGTCTGGCGCGAGGCAGACCCGATACGACTTCGTGGTGTGCAATGAACCGTCCTTGGCCCGGGTGTCCATTTCGAGCACCTGTAAACCTTGTACGTCCTCGGTGAGCCGCACCTTGGCCACGTGTGGCAACCGCTCGGCCCACAATTGGGCGTCGTGGATGAACTCGTACACGTCTGCGGCCCGACCCCGCACCGGCTCGCTGTCGGAGAACGAGAACGTCAGTTCGCTCCGCTGGTGCGCCTGCTCGACCGTCCTACGCAGGCCCTCCAGTTCGGTACGGGAGTTGGTGTCGACGGCTCGGTCGATCCAGGCGAGGTTCTCCGGATCGTCGTCCACCGCGCGATAGTCGTGTTGCAGCCGAATCCGGGACCGGGCGTCGCCTTGCTGTTCGATGATCCACAACCCGCCCATAGCGGCCACTGGCGGTGCGGACACCTCCTGGCGGAACCGCACGCGCAGTTCGGCAGGCTCAAGGGTCCGCCGCGACGTCCACGTCTTGGCCGCGTCGTTCGCGGTCGCCCAGATCCGGATGCGCTCCTCGTCGCCGTCCAAATCCTCGCGGTCGACGAAG
>CAJCJE010000022.1 GCA_903970565.1 Candidatus Melainabacteria bacterium
GACGGCCAGGTCCTGGCGACGGCGAGCGCGGATCACACCGTGCGGCTGTGGAACGTGCGCGATCCG
The DNA here is from genome assembly GCA_903970565.1 of Candidatus Melainabacteria bacterium. Lineage (GTDB taxonomy): Bacteria > Actinomycetota > Actinomycetes > Mycobacteriales > Pseudonocardiaceae > CAJCJE01. The sequence continues at coordinate 67 of CAJCJE010000022.1, forward strand.
CACCGACCGCGACCATTGGCCACGGTGTCTCTCACCGACCAGGCCAACTCGGTCGCCTTCGGTCGGCAGGGCACGGTGCTGGGTACCGCCGGCCCCGACGGTACCCAGCTGTGGAACGTCGGTGACCCGGCCCAGCCGGTGCCGCTGGCTACGCTGCCCGGCACCGGCGGCCCGCACGCCGAGGCACTGTTCAGCACCGACGGCGCACTGCTGGTGACCGCTGCTGGCCAGAGCGGTGTCGACGTGTGGAATGTTGCCGATCCCACCCGGCCGGTGCTACTCACCACGCTGACCACCCGGTACACGGTGCTGGCACTGAGCCCGACCGGGCATCTGCTCGCCACCGGCCAGGCCGGCACGATCCAGTTGTGGGACCTCACCAACCCAGGGCACCCACGCTCGCTCAGCGTGCTCACCGGTCAGTTCACCACGCTGAGCGCGCTGGCATTCAGCCCGGACGAGCACACCATCGCCACCGGCAGCTACGACCACATCGTGCGGCTGTGGAACATCAGCAACCCCCGACAGCCCAGCTACGTTTCGGCCATGACCGGGAACGGCTCGATCATCCAGGCCATCGCGTTCAGCCCTGACGACCGCACCCTGGCGTCCACCTGGGACGGAACTCAGCTCTGGGACATCACCGACATCGCCCATCCGGCTCTGCTGCTCACCCTGCCGTGTGGCAGCAACGACGTCGTGTTCGGGCCGAACGGGGGCACCCTGGCGGTGGCGAACAACGACAACACCGCTCAGCTCTACCAGCTCGGCGAGCTTTCGTTGTTCGGCCATCACGACCAGATCCCCTCGGTGGCCTACACCCCCAACGGTCGGGTACTGGCCACCGCGAGTTGGGATCACACGGTGCGTTTGTGGGATGCCACCGATCCGTATCGCCGCCGGCCGCTGGCCATCCTCACCGGGCCAACGGAGTTCGTTCGCTCGGTGGCAATCAGCCCGAACGGGCAGTTGCTCGCCGCCGCGAGCGACGACGGCACCGCGACTCTGTGGCGGATCGCCAACCCGGTGGCCCCGGTTCGGCTCGGCACGGTGCACAACAACAACGGTGAAATGCTCGCCGTCGCGTTCAGCCCGGATGGCCGCACACTCGCCGCGGTCGGCTACGACGCGGCGATGCTGTGCGACGTCAGCAATCCAGCCGACCCGCTCCAGATCGCCACTCTCGGCACCAACCCCGGCGAACTCTGGTCGGTCGCGTTCAGCCCGGACGGCCGTACCCTTGGCGTCGGCAGCTACCTCGGCGGCCGGCTCTGGGACGTAGGCAGTCCGCATCACCCACGCGAGCTACCGTTCCCGTTCGCCAGGACGGACGCCGTCCTCGCCGGTTCGTTCAGCCAGACCGGTCACCTGCTGGCCACCGTCGCCAACCTGAACACCGTGCGGCTGCTCGACGTCAGCGATCCGAGCCGGCCACGCCAGCTCACCGCGCCGATCAGCTACCCGACCAGCGTGTCGGGAATCGCGTTCAGTCCCGACGCCAGTCAGCTCGCGATCACCGACACCCACGGCACCCTGCACCTACTGAATATCAGCGACCCGACGCACCCAACGAAGATCGCGGATCTCAGCACCACCGACGGCGCGGAAGACGTTGCCTTCAGCCCCACCTCCGCCACGCTCGCTACCGGCAGCCTCGACCAGACCGCGCGGCTGTGGCCGACTGACCCCGCAATGGTGGCCAACCATATCTGCGCCATCGCCTACCCCAGGCTGACCGAATCCGACTGGCGCCAGTACTTCCCCGGCTTCACCTACCAGCCTCCCTGCCCATAGTCACAGGCGAGCATGGCGCGACTGCAAAGGCCACACTGGACTGCCGGCCTGGCTGATCGTGCACCACGCGATCGCGGCACTGATCACCAGAGCGGCCGAGGCCGCTGACCCGGACCCCGATCGGATCTCCTTCGCCAAGCCCCTGCGTCTGGTCCGCCGCACCGCCACCGGGACGGCGGACATTCCCCCTCGGGACTGGGATGAGGTCCTTCCGCGCCAGCTAACCGACATCGCTGCTCTGCTCACTCCGCCGCGTCGTGAACGCACCTGCCCTCGTGCGGTCAAACGCGCTCGCCACGGCAGTTACCGGGTCAAGCAATCCGGTGATCCGGCCAGCGTCCGCCACGACGGACCGCCCACCATCCGGTTTCAGCCACTCGACCCCCAAGTAGCACCCGTGGCTACCACGGGTTTCGCGTCAGAAGCCTTCAGGAAGGTGCGAACCCGTCGGGAAAACATCCGGTGACGTGCTTACCCGCGGATGCGGTGGTGTGCGACGCCGTCCTATCCGGTGGCGTCCTCGACGTTCAACGAGAGCACGGCCGAGGCGCGACTGGCGGACTCGTACAGCATCCGTCACAACGTCTTCTTCCGCAGCGGCACGTCCCGCCGCCGACATACCCGGTCGATCCTCGACCGTGACACCCCCCGAGTCTCGTCCACGACCTCCCGCCACCGCTCGACCGCGTCCAGCACCGCGGGCCCGTCCAGTGTTGCGTGCCGGCCCACCGGTCAGCCACGACCGGACGGCGGCCCGGTTGCGGTTCCCCGTCGACGGCGCGGTCCTCTCCCTGGTGTGGTCGTTCACCGGAAAGGCCGGCGGGACGGTCGCCAGTGAAGTCCCACGAACGGGTGTTTCCGGCGCGCCGGAAATGATCCAGTCCAGGCAGGGTGGGATCGGGTTCACGGTTACACCGAATCGGAGTATTGCCTCGGTGTCCGATATTGCGGCATGGTAGTATTCCACTTAGCTCGCGCTGATGTTGACCGGCCGGTACCACTGGCTCCGGCCGGCTGATCAAAGTCGAATATCCGCGGTCGGCTTTCCCGAAGAGCATCTGCGCGACAGGTGGTCGCAGCTCACCCAAGCTGGAGGTGAGTATTGGCTTGAGCTGTGCTGATGGCTCCGTGGAGATTGGTCGCACCTTTTCCCTGGAAGGCAGACCATCAGGTCGGGGCTCGACTCGACCCGAGTTTGTCGGGACTCAGTGGGTCCTGCGGCATTGCCAGGTGATGTCCACGAAGAATGTCCGCCTGCGTATTTCGGCACTAGGTCGTGGATCGATGCGGAATTGAGCTGCTCAGATGATTTGGTTCGATTCGTCGGCGACCCAGGAATTGCGGTCCGCCGCACCGGAATTGTCAGTGCGCCGTGGGTGATGCCCGGAGCGGCGTACGTGGTGATTCGCCGTGACATCACCACGGGCAGTCCCGTGCGCCGGGCCGCACCCGGATTCGACAAGGAAGGAAAGTCGTGGCCGATCCCGACGACCGCCGGCACGAAATCACGGTCGCGGTGCGATCCCGTTGGGGTGACCTCCTCGCCGAGATTGGCAGCTCGGTGGTGGACAGGGACCGGGCCGGGACCTCGGTCTCGCCGGACCTGCTGGCTGCTCTCGGTTCCACCGGGTTGCTCGGTCTCGGGCTGCCCGAACGGGTAGGTGGCGCGGCGGTGGACGAGGCGACCTGGGGCACGGTGCTGGAGCAGATCGGCTATCTGTGCGCGGACTCTGCCCTGCCGCTGATCATCAACTGCAAGACGGACGTGGCGAGGTTGATTTGCGAGTCCGGGCGTGACGATCTCATCGACCGCTACGCCGTGGCCATCGCGCAGGGACTGCTCGGCGCGGGCTTCGCCTACACCGAGGGCGCCGACGCCTTTTCCTTCCGCACCGTGCTGGTCCGCAAAGGCGACCGATACGTCCTGTCCGGGCACAAGTCCTATGTCACCGGCGGACAGATGAGCGGGGTGTTCCTGGTCTACGCGACCGACGAAACCGGAGACATGCAGGCATGCCTGGTGGAGCCCGACGATCCTGGTGTCGTGGTCACCCCGGCCGACCCGATGGGTATGCGCACCGCAGGGCCGGCCTCGGTGACCTTCGACGACGTCGTCCTGCCCGCGTGGCGCATCCTGGTGCCCACGGACGCCCTCACCCACGCGCAGGGTTTCCTACAACGGCAGCGCCTCTGGATTCCCTGCGGACCGCTAGGCCGTGCGCAGGCGGTGCTGGAGGAGTGCGCGAGCCGGTCGGCGACCACGGTGCGCTATGGCGAATCCCTGGCGGAGTTGAACAATGTCAAGGCGTCGCTGGGCCGGATGTATATCGCGATCGAATCAGCGCGGGCGACGGTGCATCGGGCGTTGGAACTCGCCGCGTCCGGACGCGCGGAGCCCGTGTTCGACCCAGTGATCGCGTCGGCGAAGCACTTCGCGGTGACGCAGGTCAGATTCGTGCTCGACCAGGCGTTGAACGTGTTGGGCGGCCACGCTTTCTACGGGACGCCGCACCTGGGTCGCTACCTCCGCGATTTCGCGGGCCTGGTGCTCCTCGCGGGCACTCAGGACATCCTCGAGGTCAACCTGGGAGCGGGCGTCGTGGTCAGAACCAAAGAGAGGATTGCTGACGGTCATGATCTTCGAGTTGAACGGGATGCTGCTCCGCTCCGCGAACAACCGGCGGACGGTGACGATATCGGCCGCGACGCTTGGCAGCGCGGTGGCCGAACTGGCCACGCTCTTCCCGCAGATGCGGAGAATCCTGCTGGACAACACCGGACAGCTCCGTAGGGCGCACCGGGTCAGCCTCAACGGCGAGTTCGTCGCGCGGCCCGACGGCGGCCTGGAGTTGTCGGAAGACGACCACGTCGAACTGTTCACCGCGGTCGCGGGGGGCTGACACCGGACATGGCAGCGGAGACGAATCAAGGAGCGCTCTGGGGCGCCCGCGCGTCGGACTGGGCGGACGTCCAGCAGCGCACCATTCGACCGGCCTGTGCTGCGGTGTCGGACGAGTTGGACCTGTCCGAGCGCACGTCGGTGCTGGATGTCGGCTGCGGGGCGGGGGAGTTCGCCACAATGGCCCGTCGCCGAGGTGCGGTGGTCAGCGGGATCGACGCGTGCGCCGCATTCGTCGAACTCGCGGGCCGGGCGGTGCCGGACGGTCGATTCGCAGTCGGCGACCTGGAGCACCTCCCGTTCGCGGACGCGGAGTTCGACGTAGCCACCGCGTTCAACAGCCTGCACTTCGCGCGGGACCCTGCTCGGGCCGTGGCGGAGATGATCCGGGTCGTCCGGCCCTCCGGGCGGGTCGTCGCCGCGACCTGGGGACCGCCCGACGAGTGCGACGCGATCGCCTACCTGCTCGATCTCGGTGGCCTGATGCCCCCGCCGCTGTCCCCGGCGGTCGATTTCGCGGCCCCGGAACAACTCCGGTGCCTGCTCGCCGAAGCCGGACTCCGCCCGTCCCCCTGCCGGGTCGTGGCCTGCCCTTGGCAGTACCCGGATCTGGAGACCGCGCTGCGCGGCCTGCTGTCCACCGGTCCGGCGTCACTGGCCATCGAACACTCCGGCCAAGAGGTCGT
>CAJCJE010000023.1 GCA_903970565.1 Candidatus Melainabacteria bacterium
GTAGGCAGCGGAGTCGTTGCGCCGCAACCCTTCCACACCTCCGTACTGCCCAACCAGCTGCCACCCGGCTACACCCGCTGCGCCACCGAGGGCGGGGTGTGCACGCCCACCGGCAACCAGGTGATCGCCTACGGCGCCGGTTCCTACCTCTACCAGACCGCCAGTGGCCCCACGACCTGTTCCAATGCCACCTTCGGCCGTGATCCAGCGGTCAACGTGCTCAAATCCTGTTACCTGGCACCGAACGGCGGCCCGGCCGGCTACACCCCGTGTGCCGCCGACGGCGGGACCTGCACGGTCAACGGCACCCAGGAGGTCGCCTACGGCGCCAACGGTGCCTTCGACTTCCAGACCGTGGTCGGCAGCGTCGCCTGCGGCATCGACACCTTCGGCTCGGACCCGCTGCCCGGTACCGTCAAGAGCTGCTACGTCACCTCCTCGGCGGCGCCACCGGGCAACTGGACCGCCTGCTCGGCGGAGAACGCCAACTGCGCGGTCACCGCGCCCCAACCCGTCGCCTTCGGCGCCGACGGCTCCTACGTTTCCGGCAGTGAAACCGGTTCGGTCGACTGCTCGGAGGGCACCTTCGGCGCCGACCCGATCTACGGCATCGCCAAGAGCTGCTACACCCCGACCGGCCCGCCTGCCGGGTTCGGCACGAACTGCTCGGCCGAGAACGGCACCTGCGCGGTCAGCGGCACCCAGACCGTCGCCTTCGGCGCGGACGGTGACTTCATCTACAAGACCTTCACCGGCAGTACTCCGTGCACCAGCACGGCATTCGGCGCCGACCCGATCTACGACGTCGTCAAGGCCTGCTACCTGGTGTCCTAGCTGGCCTGGCCGGCACAGGGCCAGGACCTGCTCGGCCTCACGTGTTCGGCTTCGGTGACCTGCCGTCCTTGGCCTGCCGGGCGGCCGGGCGCAGCGGCACCATCGGATCACCGCGCCAGCGCCGGGGTCCGCTCCACAGCGCGGGCGGCGCGTCCAGCGCCTTGGCCAGCGCGAGCGCGGTCATGTCGTAGTTCACCCGCCAGCCGCGGAAATGCGGCCAGGCCTGTTCGGCGGTGCGCTCCAGGGGATAGTTGACCGCCTGGAGCATCTCGACCGCCTCGGCGAACTCCGGATAGCTGATGGAGATCGGGACCTGGTCGGGGTCCGGGTCCTCGTCGACCGGCAGCCGCATCGTCCTGGCGATCTGGTTCAGCGCGGTGAAACCCATCCGCAGGCTCAGCCGGGCGGCGTCCTTGGGCTGGCTGCTCGGGGTCAGCGACAGATGCAGCGCGGCGGCGTCCATCACCGACAGCAGCGCGGTCAGCCAGTGCGACAGCGGACGCGGGGAGCGCAGCCGGACCAGGGTCAGGTAGGTGGTGTGCGATTCGGCGACCTCGGCCGCCCAGGACTGCCAGGCGTCGAACAGTTCGGCCAGCACCGACTCGGTGTTGCCGTCGTAGATCCCCCAACGGGTCCTGACCAGGATCTCCGGCCCCCAGGACGGCACGCCGGCCCTGGCGATCAGCAGGGTCACCAGGGTTTCCCGCCGGTTGAACGCGGAGTAGAGCGTCGGCAGGTAGCCGACCTGGAGGCCGACCACGATCAGGCCGGTGTAGGCGGCCATGTAGTCCAGCGCGGAACTGGCGTTGGTGGTCGGCGCGGCGTAGCCGAGGGTGAACATGGACGAGCCGGACTCGGCGAAGGCATGGTCGAACGTGCCGGGCACCAGCGGCGTCAGCATGAGCGCGTAGCCGACCAGCAGCAGGCCGATCCACACCGCGAGCCGGACCAGCAGGCCGATCGGGGCCTGCCAGGCGAGGATCTGGTCGCGGCGCCGGAAATCCCGGACCGGCGCGGTCACCACCCGGAACGCCAGGTCGACCGCGTAGTCGGCGCACCGGGAGATCCGCGAGTCGATGCCGCGCGGCACGACCAGGGTGCCGACCACGCTGACCGCGGTGCCGATCAGCACCAGGATGCCAACCGCGAACGCCAACCAGTCCCACGCCATGTGTTCCCTCTCCACGGACCGCGAACCGTGACAATACCGACCTCCCGGCCCGCCGCCGGTCCGCGATCGGTCAGCTCACACCTCCTGGTCGCGGTGATCACTCGACCGATCGCGGACAGTGCCGATCGGGCATCCTGGGGGAGTGCTCGTACTCCAGATCCTGGCCGGCGCCTTCGCCGCGTTCGTCCTGCTTCGACTGTCCGGAATCGACGGAAACCGGCTCACCGCGTCGGCGCTGGCCCTCACGCCCTACGCGGTCGGCCTCGGCGCGGTCCTCGGCGGTCTGCTGACCGGCTTGCGGCAGTGGTGGTTCGGCGGGGGCGTGCTGGTGCTGACCGTGCTGCTCGCCGCCCTGGTCGCGCCGAGGGTGGTCGCGACCGTCGCGGCGGCGCCGGCCGGGCAGCGGCTGCGGATCATGGCCAGCAACCTCTACCTCGGCCGGGGCGACGTGAAAACCGTCGTCGAACTCGTCCGCGAGCACCAGGTGGACGTGCTCAACCTGGTGGAACTGACGCCGGAAGCGGCCGAGGAGTTCGCCAGGGCCGGCCTGTTCGAGTTGTTGCCGCACCAGGTGTTGCGACCCGGCGTCGACG
>CAJCJE010000024.1 GCA_903970565.1 Candidatus Melainabacteria bacterium
ATGGGCGAGCTGCTGTTCTGGGTCGGCGAGGACAAGATGACCTTCGGCAGCGACTACGGAATCTGGGAGCCCAAGTGGCAGATCGAGGGCCTCGTCGACTGGGACTACCCCAGTGACGAGTTCTCCGACTACCCGAGGGTCACCACGGCGACGAAGAAGAAGATCCTCGGTCTCAACGCCGCCAGGCTCTACGACATCGAGGTCCCCAAGGAATGCCAGCTCCCGTCGGACGCCGGCACCCCGGCCGCCCAGGACGACGCGCAACTGGTGTCCTGAGGATGACCAGCACTCTCGATGTCACGGCACGGCGGGTACTCGCCGCGTTGGCGACGGTGCGCGATCCGGAGCTCGACGAACCCATCACCGCACTCGGTTTCGTCGCCTCCTGCACCGTCGCCGACGGGCGCGCCGAGGTAGCGCTGCGGTTGCCGACGTACTTCTGCGCACCCAACTTCGCCTTCCTCATGGTCGCCGACGCCTACGACGCGGTGTCGGCGACCGAGGGGGTGGCCAGTGCCCAGGTCACGCTGCTGGAACATTTCGCCTCCGACACCATCAATGCGGGGGTCGCCGCGCGCGCGGGGTTCGCGGCGTCCTTCGAAGGCGAGGCCGTCGACGAACTGGACTCGCTGCGCGCGGACTTCCTGCGCAAGGCCGTCCTGGCCGGCACGGACGTAGTGTGCCGGCCGCTGGTGGCCGCCGGCAGCACCCCGGCGGCCCTGGCCGCGTTGACGATGGGTGAGGTGCCCGAATCGGCCGACCTGGCGCGGCTTCGGCGTCGTCGGGCCGAGCTGGGCCTGTCGGCCGGTGCCGCCGCGCCGCTGGTGATCGATCCGGTCACCGGCGGCGCGGTCGGTGTCGAGGGCCTGCCGCTGCATCTGCGCAAGGCCCGGCTGACCAAGGTCGGTATCGAAGCGAACACCGGGATCTGCCGGGGGATGTTGCGGCACCGGTACCCAACCGACGGCGAAGGAGAAGAACAACGATGAAAGCCGTGCGGCTACACAAGTACCACCAGCAGCCGGTCGTCGAGGAGGTACCGGACCCGGTGGTCAAGGGCCCGCTGGACGTGATCGTGAAGGTCGGCGGCGCCGGGGTGTGCCGCACCGACCTGCACATCATCGACGGCCAGTGGGAGGCCGCGATGGACCCCGACCTGCCTTACACGATCGGGCACGAGAACGCCGGCTGGGTGCAGGAGATCGGTTCCTCGGTCACCAACGTCACGGTCGGCGACACGGTGATCCTGCACCCGACCCCGACCTGCGGGCTGTGCCGGGCCTGCCGGGCCGGCCAGGACATGCACTGCGAGAACAGTTCCTTCCCCGGTCTGGACAGCGACGGCGGCATGGCCGAGTACCTGCTCACCTCGGCGCGGGCCTGCGTGAAACTGGACCCGAGCACCCGGCCGCAGGACGTCGCGGCGCTGGCCGACGCCGGAATCACCGCCTATCACGCCGTCCGCAAGGCCATTCCGCTGCTGTATCCGGGCACCAGCTGCGTGGTCATCGGGGCCGGGGGCCTTGGCCACATCGGCATCCAGTGCCTGGCCGCGCTCACCGCCAGCCGGATCATCGTGGTCGACCGCAACCCGGCCGCGCTGGAACTGGCCGGCAAACTCGGCGCGGCCCACACCGTGGTCGCCGACGGCAACCAGGTCGAGGCGGTGGCCGAACTCACCGGCGGCGGCGCGGAGGTGGTGCTGGACTTCGTCGCGGAGGAAGGCGCCGAACAGGACGGCTTCGCGATGACCAGACCGGCCGGGTCCTACTTCGTCATCGGCTACGGCGGCACCGTGCACATCCCGACGCTGGACATCATCTCCACCGAACGCAACATCATCGGCAACATCGTCGGCACCTACAACGAACTGGCCGAGCTGATGGAGCTGGCCCAGTCCGGCCGGGTCACGCTGCACACGAAGACCTATCCGCTGGCCGACGCGCTGGGCGCCATCGCCGATCTCGACGCGGGCAAGGTCCGCGGTCGCGCCATTCTCGTCCCGTAAACAGCCACCGAACGCCAGCCACCGACGCCTGGAGGAACCACAAAGATGTCAAAGGAACTGCGATTCGGCCCGGCGGCACGGGAACTGCTGCTCTCCGGGGTCGACCAGCTCGCCGAAGCGGTGAAGTCCACCCTGGGCCCCAAGGGACGCAACGTCATCCTGGAGAAGATCACCGGCTCCCCGGTGGTCACCAACGACGGCGTCACCATCGCGCGCGAGATCCACCTGAAGAACCAGTTCGAGAACATGGGCGCGCAACTGGTCAAGGAAGCCGCCATCAAGACCAACGACATCGTCGGCGACGGCACCACGACGGCCACGGTCATCGCGCAGGGCATCGTGCAGGCCGGGATGCGGGCCATCGCCAAGGGCGGCAACCCGGTCCTGGTCAAACGCGGTATCGACCTCGCCGTCGGCAAGCTCGTGGAACGGCTGCGCTCGGTCGCGCACCCGGTGGTCACCGAGGCCGACTTCGCGCGGGTCGCGGCGATCTCCGCCAACGACGACGACGTGGTCGGCGCGGTCATCGCCAAGGCGCTGTTCACGGTCGGCGACGGCGGCATCGTCACCGTGGAGGAATCGCCGGAGCACGGGATGAGCGTGTCCTTCGTCGAGGGCTTCGAGTTCGACAACGGCTACCTCTCGCCGTACATGGTCACCAACCCGGCCAGTCTCCAGGCGGTCCTCGACGAGCCCTACATCCTGTTGTGCAGCGAGAAGATCAGCAAGGTCCAGCAGCTGATGCCGTTGCTGGACAAGGTGATGCGCGATCCGCGCCCACTGCTCATCCTGGCCGAGAGCCTGGAGGGCACCGCGCTGAGTATGCTGGTGCACAACCACGTCAACGGCATCTTCCAGTGCGTCGCGGTGAAGGCCCCCGGTTTCGGTGACCGGCGGCTGCACAAGCTGGAGGACATCGCGGCCATCACCGGCGGCTCCGTCTACAGTCGACACTCCGGCCTCACCCTGGAGACGATGGGCATCGAGCACCTCGGCCGGGCCGAGCAGGTCCGGGTCGACGCCGACAGCACCACGATCATCGGCGGCGCCAACGCCGACAAGGTCGAGTTCCGGCTCACCCAGTTGCGCGCGGAAATGGAACGGGCCACCTTCGGTATCGACGAGGACGTGCTCAGCGAACGGATCGGCTCGCTGTCGGGCAAGGTCGCGGTGATCAGGGTCGGCGCGCCGACCAACGCCGAACTCAACGAACTGCAACACCGGGTCGAGGACGCCCTCTCCGCGACCCGTGCCGCGATGGCCGAGGGCATCGTCGCCGGCGGGGGAGCAGCACTGCTGCACGCGGCTCCCGCC
>CAJCJE010000025.1 GCA_903970565.1 Candidatus Melainabacteria bacterium
CGGACCACTTTCCCATCTACTTCTACCGCCAGCCCAAGGCACCCGATCTCCAGATCCGCACCGAGGAGCTGGACCTCGACGCGATCAGCGCCGCCGGGGTGTTCTGGGTGACCGGGACCGGCCTGTGCCAGGAGCCCAGCCGCAGCGCGACGCTGGCGGCCCTGCGGGCCAGGAAACCCACTGACATCACCGTGCTCGACCTGGACTACCGGGCCATGTTCTGGTCGTCGCCGCAGGAGGCCGGGCACTGGATGCGGGAGGCGCTGCCGCTGGTCAGCGTCGCGGTCGGCAATGTCGAGGAGTGCGCGACGGCGATCGGCGAGACCGAGCCGGGACCGGCCGCGGACGCGCTGCACGAACAGGGCGTTCGGCTCGCGATCGTCAAACAGGGGCCGAAGGGAGTGCTGGCCAGCCGCTCGGACGGCGAGCGGGTCGAGGTGGCGCCGATGGCGGTCGAGGTGGTCAACGGGCTCGGAGCCGGGGACGCCTTCGGCGGCGCGCTGTGCCACGGCCTGCTGGCCGGCTGGGACCTCGCCCGGATCAGCCGGTTCTGCAACGCGGCCGGCGCGATCGTCGCCTCCCGACTGGCCTGCTCGGACGCCATGCCGCGCACCGCCGAGGTGCTGGAACTGCTCGGGGCGGCCGGGGATGCGTGAGGACAGCCTGCGCGGCCTGGTCGCGATGCGCGCGCTCAACCCGGCGGCGATCGCGGAGGCCGCCGCCGCGCGGGTGGCACCGACCTCGCTGCTCAACGAGCACGGCAGGCTGATGATGATCGCCGCGGACCATCCGGCGCGCGGCACGCTCGGCGCCGGCGACCGGCCGCTGGCCATGTCCGACCGGGCCGACCTGCTGGACCGGCTGTGCCTGGCACTGTCGCGGCCCGGCGTCAACGGCGTCCTCGGCACTCCGGACATCATCGAGGACCTGTTGCTGCTCGGCGTGCTGGACGGCCTGGTGGTGTTCGGTTCGATGAACCGGGGCGGGATCGCCGGCTCGGTGTTCGAACTCGACGACCGGTTCACCGCCTACGACGCCGACGGCCTTGCCACGATGGGATACCAGGGCGGCAAGATGCTGCTGCGGATCGACCCGCGCGACCCGGCCACGGTGTCCACAGTGGAATCGTGTGCGCGGGCCGTCGGCGCGCTGGCCCAGCGGCGGCTGTGCGCGATGATCGAGCCGTTCTGGTCGCGCCGGGTCGGCGGCAGGGTCACCAACGAACTCACGGCGGAGGCGATGACCAGGGCGGTCACCGTGGCCGCCGGGGTCGGCACCACCTCGGCGTACACCTGGCTGAAGGTTCCGGTGGTACCGGACATGGCGCGGGTGATGGCCGCGACTACCCTGCCGGCCGTGATCCTCGGCGGCGAAGTCAGCGGCGACCCCGACGCGGCCTACGAGGCGTGGCGCGGCGCGCTGGCCCTGCCGACCGTGCAGGGCCTGGTCGTCGGCCGGGCCCTGCTGTATCCACCCGACGACGACGTGGCCGACGCGGTCGACACCGCCGTCAGCCTGTTCTGACCCTTCTCCCTGACCCTGACGTTTCCGCAGTGTGCAAGATGTCACCAGCTCGATGGACACGTTCGCAGTTTCGGCAGTTTCACCAGGACCCCTCAGTCGGGCCCGAACCGGAGGACACGATGGGACCACGAAAACGACTCATAGCCGGCTTGCTGATGACGCCGCTGCTGTTGCTGACGGCGTGCACGAGTTCAAGCAGCGGCTCGGGTTCGACCTCGGGGGGCGGTGGCGGGGAGTGTCCGTACACCTTCGCGGTGATCACACACGGCGACAACGGCAACTTCTGGAGCGTCGTCTACAAGGGCGCCAAGGATGCCGCGCACGACTACGGCTGCACGCTCAGCGAGACCTACGGTTCGCAGCAGCAGGGTCAGGCCGAACCGGATGACAACGCGGAGAACGCGCAGATCCAGGACGCGATCAACCAGAAGGTCGACGGCATCGCGGTCTCCGACCACGACCCGTCGGTAATGAACACCACGCTCGCCTCGGCGGCTGCCGCCGGTATCCCGGTGGTGCTGCTCAACGCCGGCTGCGACGACGCGGACATCGCGGCGGCCAAGGCGATCACCTGCGTCGGCCAGCCGGAGAGCCTGGCCGGGCAGAAGGCCGGCGCGCGGTTCCTCCAGGAGAAGGCCAGCAACGTGCTGTGCGTGATCCACCAGTCCGGGCAGAACCTGCTCGACCGCTGCGACGGTCTCGCGCAGGGGCTCGGCGTTCCCGGCGGCAAGTGCTCCACCGGCAACGCGCCGAGCAGCGGCCCCGGCTGCACCGAGCTGATCCTGTCCACCCCGAACGCGGCGTCCAACCCGCAGCAGGCCATCGGCCAGGTCAGCTCCTACCTCCAGACGCATCCCGGCATCAACGCGGTGCTGACCCTGAACAACGCCATCGGCCAGGCACTGGTCGCGGCGAAACCGGCGAACGTCAAGATCGCCACCTTCGACCTCGACTCCGACGTCGAGAACGATCTACAGGCCAATCCGCCGACGATGGACTTCGCGGTCGACCAGCAGCAGTACCTTCAGGGCTACCTGCCGATCACCTTCCTCTACCTGTACAAGAAGCACGAGGGCAACTCGGCCGGCGGCGGTTCGACCGTCCCCAGTGGACCATTGCTGGTGGACAGCACCAACATCAAGACGGTGGCCTCCGCGATCAACGCGGGCGACGACTAGTCGGCGTGGGCCGGGACTCCCGTGGTCCCGGCCCACCCTTCCCCGCAGTGCGGCGAGGAGATACTTCATGAGCACACAGTCCGTGAGCGCTGCGCCCTCCGGCCTTCCCGGCGACGAACGCCTGGCCAGGACCGGTTGGCTGACCAGGACCCTGCGCCGTCCCGCGCTCGGCTCGCTGGTCGGCGCGATCGTGATCTTCATCCTGTTCGCGATCACCGACGCGACCCCGCAACACCTGTGGCTGAGCGAGATCGGCCTGGCCGCGTGGAGTCAGCAGGCGGCGTTCTTCGGCATCATGGCCGTGCCGGTCGGTATGTTGATGATCGGCGGCGAGTTCGACCTGTCCACCGGCGGGATGACCGGATTCACCGCGATCATCACCGCGCTGCTGGTCGGTCAGCTGCACTGGAACGCCTGGGCGGCCATCGTGGTGACCGTCCTGTTCGGGGCGGCCGTCGGACTGCTCAACGGTTACGTGGTGACCCGCTCGAAGCTGCCCAGCTTCATCGTCACGCTGGCGACCTACTTCGCGCTGCGCGGGGTGAGCATCGGCGGGGTGCTGCTGGTCAACCACGGCAGCACCGAGATCGGCCTGACCGGCAGTTCACACCCCGGCCTGGACAGCGCGAAAGTGATCTTCGGCAGCTCGTTCCTGAAAAGCGCCGGCCTCACCAACGGTTTCCAGACCGCGATCCTGTGGTTCATCGTAGTCACCGTGGTCGCGGTGTGGGTACTGGGCCGAACCACCTTCGGCAACTGGGTGTTCGCGGTCGGCGGCGACCTGGACGCGGCCCGCAATGTCGGTGTTCCGGTCAACCGGACCAAGATCTCCCTGTTCATGAGCACGTCGATCGCGGCGTCGCTGGTCGGCATCATCTCCTTCACCCAGAGTTCGAACGCGGTGTCCGAGCAGGGCGTCGGCTACGAGTTCTACTACATCATCGCGGCGGTGGTCGGCGGCTGTCTGCTCACCGGCGGCTACGGCTCGGTGGTC
>CAJCJE010000026.1 GCA_903970565.1 Candidatus Melainabacteria bacterium
TGGACGTCAACGACGACTCGACGGCGGCCAGCGCGACCATCGTGCAGTGGCAGGACAACGGTGGCAAGGACCAACAGTGGTACGTCCGAGCAACCGGCGGCGGCTATTACTCGATCACCAACGTCAACAGCGGCCAGGTGCTGAACATCCCCGGCCCCACCACCACCGCCGGCACCCAGCTCATCCAGTTCCCGGACGACGGCGACACCAACTCGCGTTGGCAACTGCTCGACGCCGGCCCGAACGAGGTCACCCTGGTCAGCGAGTACGACGGTCAGGTCGCGGACTCCGACAACAACTCCCTCTCCGACGGAGCCTCGATCATCCAGTGGCCGGCCAACGGTGGCAGCAACCAGGACTGGTCGCTGGTGCCCACCTCCTGACCACGGCGCCGTCAGGCGCGCGGGAATACGCCAACCGGGACACCTGTCCGTCGAACGACTGTCCCGGCCTTCCGGAATGCACGGCCGAACGGGACCGAACGCATTGTCGAGGGCTGACGGAATCCACTTGTCCACCGGCCGGCCGACCCATTCCGTTGACCTGTAAACAAAGAAATGGTAATAGACGCAGGTCAGAAAGTCGGCAGTACGACATCGAACCGGACATGATCATCGCGTCCAAGGCGCTGAGCGGAAGTGGGCGCCCCGGTCGCGTTGATCATGTACGACGAGGCGCTGGACCCCATCCGGGTGGCTCGCGTCACAAACCTCTTCGCCACGCCCGATGTGAGCTGCGAGGGTGGAAAGCCCCAGCGAGACCGCGTCGGCGGGACACACCGAGGTGTCCATGCTCCTGGCCGGAGGTGAGCCTGTGACGGCACGTGGCACGGACCGCGTGGCCGCCCGGTACCGGCCCGCCGCACCACGGTTGCGCACGGCGGAAGGGGCCAGGTTGAGCATCGCGGAGTCACCGATGTTGGACCAGTTCGTCGACACCGACCGATATCCGATCGACAAGCCGGGCGATCCCGCCTGGCAGGAGGAGATCGACCGGACTCGGCGCGAACTGGACACCGTGGGCTGTCGGGTCATCCCCGACTTCATCCGCCCGGAGCTGCACGAGAGCCTGCGCCGGGAAGGCGCGGACATCGCGCCCCTGGCGTACTACGAGACCGAGATCGTCAACGCCTACAACCTGGCGATCGACACGCCGCTGCCCGCCGGCCATCCCGGCACCACCACGATGGAGCGCGGCAACGCTTTCGTTGCCTACGACCGTGTTCCGGCCGATGCGATCATCCGCCGGTTGTACACCGACCCGGCCTTCCAGCATTTCATCGCGAGCTGTTTCGGGCTGCCCCGGGTGCACGAGCTGGCCGATCCGCTGTCCCGGCTGTGCCTGAACGTCATCAACCCCGGCAAGAGCCATCCCTGGCACTTCGACACCAACGAGTTCACCGTGAGCATGGTGACCCAAACGCCGGAATCGGGCGGGGAGTTCCAGTTCTGCCCGAACATCAGGTCGGCGGAGGCGGAGAATTTCCACGACGTCCGAGCGGTGCTCGCCGGGCGCGGCGAGCACCTGATCCGCCGGCTCACCCTGCGCCCCGGCGACCTGCAACTGTTCAAGGGCCGGTACTCGCTGCACCAGGTGAGCCCGGTGCGCGGCGCGCTGGCCCGCCATACCGCGATCTTCGCCTACACCGAGCAGCCCGGCGTCGTCGGCAGCGTGGCTCGGACCCGGCAGCTGTTCGGTCGGGTGCTGCCCGAACACCTGGCCGCGCAGGGTGGTGCGGTCCGGGTCGACCAACTACTCGACTGAGAGCCGTTGACAGCTGCGCATTGGCCGGGTGCCGGAAGGACGGGGAGTCGCGTGCGATTCGACGAGACCGGATTCGATGAGACCGGGAAAGCCTCGTTCGATCACATCTACACCCAACCGGACCCCAGGGCATATTTCAGCACGCTGCGCGGGCTGGACTACCGCATCCCGCAGCTGGCCAAACCGTATTTCGCCGAACTGATCGAGCAGTGCCGGACGATCCGCGGCATCGAGGTGCCGCAACTGCTGGACATCGGCAGTTCCTACGGCATCAACGCCGCGCTGCTGCGGTGCGACACGACGATGGACCAGCTCTACCAGCGCTACTGCGACGCCGAATCCTCCTCCACGGCCGAGTTGGTGGCGCGCGACGCGGAGTTCGTCCGATCCCGTGGCGGCCGGACCCGTGCCCGGTTGCTCGGCCTCGACGTGTCCGAACCGGCACTGTCCTATGCCGCCAGGGCGGGATTCCTCGACGACGGTGTCCTGGCCGACCTGGAGAGCGCCGATCCGACCCCCGAGCAGCGCGCCCGGCTCGCCGGGACCGATCTGGTCGTCTCGACCGGGTGTCTCGGCTATGTCGGCGCGAAGACGATTTCTCGAGTGGTCGCGGCCTGCGCGGACCGCGCCCCGTGGATGGCGCACTTCGTCCTGCGAATGTTCCCGTTCGACCCGATCGCGGAGAGCCTCGCCGGTTTCGGCTACGACACCGTCCGGGTCGACGGGGCGTTCCGGCAGCGCCGGTTCACCTCGGCGGAGGAGCAGTCGCAGGTGCTGGACACGCTGGCCGGCCTCGGTGTCGACCCGAGCGGGCTGGAAACCACCGGCTGGTTCTACGCCCAGCTCTACGTGTCGCGCACCGCGCACCGACCCGGTCCCACCGTGTTCGATCTCGCGTCGAACACGGTTGTAGGCTCCGCACTCCGATGAGCATCGCCCAGCCACTGACGCCGAAGGTGGAAACGTGAACAGCACCCCGCAATGGTCGAGTCGCACCTTCGGCAATGAGGACCGGCTGCCCAGAGTGCCGGTGCCGACCCTGGAAGACAGCTGCGCACGGTTGCTGACCTGGTGCGCGCCGCTGCTGACCGAGGCGGAGCTGGCCACGACCACCACGGCGGTCGAGGAGTTCCTGCGGCCGGAGGGTCCCGCCCGAACCCTGCACGCGGCGCTGCTCGACTACGACGCGCAGGAGGGTGTCCGAAGTTGGCTGGACCTGTTCTGGCCGTCCCGATACCTCGGCCGCCGGGACCGCATCGCGCTCAACGCCAACTTCTTCTTCCTGTTCCGCGACACGAACGAGGACCAACTGGAACGCGCGGCCGGACTCGTCGCCGGCGCGGTCGACTACAAGACGCGCCTGGATGCCGAACTGGTGGCCCCGATCATCCAGCGCGGGCAGCCGCTGTCGATGGAGCAGAACAAGTTCCTCTTCTCCGCCACCCGTATTCCCGGTGCCGAGCAGGACACCGTGCGAGTGCCCTACAGCGCGGCATGGCCGGGGCCATCCACGGCCCGGCACATCGTGGTCTTCTTCCGTGGCAACGCATTCCGGTTGGACGTCATCGCGCCGGACGGTCGGCCGCACGGCCTCGACGATCTCGTCGACGGGCTGCGCGCGGTCATGAAGGCGGGCGCGGAGCGCGCCGAGGACGACAGCAGCGTGGGGCATCTGACGACGAAGGCGCGGGCGGACTGGGCGGCGAGCCGAGCGCGGCTGCTGGCCGCCGATCCCGCCAACGCCGACGCGCTCGACACGATCGAGACCGCGCTGTTGTGCCTGACGTTGGAGGACTTCAGCCCGGCGGACACCCTCGCGGCCTGTGACCAGCTGCTGCACGGCAACAGCGGCAACCGGTGGTTCGACAAGGCGCTGTCGCTGATCGTCTTCGCCGACGGCCGGGCCGGCATCAACATCGAACACTGCGGGCTGGACGGGACCACCATCCTGAGCTTCGTCGACTTCGTGCTCGGCACCCCGGCAGCCGACCACGCAGCCGCAGCCGGCGCCGTTTCACAGGGCCAGCCGGCCGTCGAGGCCGTCACGTTCGCGTTGGACGCCGAACTGCGGGCCGATGTGCTGGCGGCGGCCCGCTCCTTCGCCGACTACGCGGCGAACACCGCGACCACCACCCTGGCCTTCGACGACTTCGGCGCGAACCAGGCCAAGGAACTGCACATCTCCCCGGATGCCTTCGTCCAGATGGCCTACCAGCTCGCGCACCACCGCGCCAAGGGCCTGATCGGCGCCACCTACGAGTCCATCGCCACCCGCCAGTACCAGGGCGGGCGCACCGAGGCGATGCGCGTGGTGACCCCGGAGGTTCTCGCATTCGTCGCCGCGATGGACGACCCGGCCGTCGAGCGCGCGCAGCGGGTCGCGGCACTGCGCGCGGCGGCGGACAAGCACGTCGAGCGGGCCAGGGACTGCCAGGCCGGGGCCGCACCCGAACAGCACCTGTGGGAACTGCTGATGATCCAGCAGCGACGGGGAGCAGAACTCGGCGCGACCGAACACCTTGCGCTGTACGACACGCCCGGTTGGCGGATCATGCGCGACGACTACCTCAGCACCAGTTCGGCGCCGTCGCACCTGATCCAGTTCTTCGGGTTCGGCTCGACCAGCGCGCAGTGCATCGGCATCGCCTACGTGCTGCTGCCGGAACGCTTCAACATCTACCTGAGCACCCCGCGCCCGGCCGCCCCCGAGATGTACACCTTCGCCACGAAACTCACCGAAGCCGTGCGGGAACTGCGCGAACTGCTCGCCTGACAGTCCCGGTTCATCCCTCCGCCGGCCACCGCGACCGATTCGCGGTGGCCGGCCGAATGCCGCGTAGCCGGCGCCGGCGCCGCGCACCGCTAGAGTGAACCCGGTAGCCGGCAGAACGCTGTGACCGGAGTGGACAGGCCGATATGGCGCGAGGGGGGACCGATGCAACCGATGCCTTCGGAACGTTCCGTCGCCGCGAAGATCATAACCGCGGAACTGCTGAGGTGTCTTGAGCACACCCCTTCCTTCAGTGGGCGGCGGCTGCAACCGTGGATGTACCGTATCCGTGAGTGGCCCGGCAAAGTGGTGCCCCTCAACGACGACCAGATCCACGCGGCGGTGCTGACCCTGATCAGTCGCACCCTCTGGCCCCACGACGAACTCCAGCCGTTGACCAGGGAACTCACCCCTCTTTACGAGGCGGGCTGGTGCAACGACGCGATCGTGCGAGCGATGGAGTACAACCCTGACGACACCCGGGCCGCACCCTGGCACGCGGGCACCGGCGACGGCAAGCACCGAGGCGAACTCACCGAATACATCCAACGGCGGCTGCGCAAATGGCGCCAAGCCGACCCCGACAGCCTCGCCGACGTCAGGACCCACATCCCGCCCACCCCGGTCGTGCGGGCCGTGTCGTTCGACAGGTGGGCGAACAGGATGCTCGACGTCTACGGCGACTCGCAGCGCGAAGTTCCCAGCAACCCCATGACCGCGACACAGGCCCGGGCCGCCTACGACACCAACCACCGCCGGCGCGGCACCCCGCTCGATCGCACCTACCAGCGCGTCGAACGGCTGAACGCCGTCACTCGACAACTCGAAGAACTCGGCGGAGTCATCCCGAACGACCCGACCCGCGACGATCACCACTTCGTCGACCCCACCGACGATCTGGTGCTCCTCGCCGATCCCGACGTCCATCGCGCGCTCCGCGACTTCACCGCCACCGAGCAGCGCGGTCGCCACCACGTCCGCAGGCTGCGTGCGGCCATCAGCCGCGCCCGACTCAATGCAACAGCCCGCAACGCTGTCACGGTCTCGACGATCGCCACGCTCTCGGCCACCGTCACCCGCCTCGACGGCACCCCCATAGCGCAGGAAACTCTGCGCTATCTACTCGACAAAGGCACTGAACAGTTCCAACCCGGCGATCAGTCCGACCCTCATCGGGACGACCATCGCACGGCCTAGAGCCAATTCCACGCGAACTGCTCGCCGGAACACCTCCTCGCACGGCTGACCTCCCCTCCCCTGACCGTTGCCCGGTGCCGCTTCGACGGATCGGGCCACAGGCGATGCCTGGGCTGTCGGGCCGAGAAACACAGGGCGACGCGGCGTGCCGCCCTGTGCCCCACGCGGCCGGGTGTCAACCGCGCTGCCGCGAGCATCCGACAGGACGAAACCGCGGGTCCGACGGCATGGCCGTGGCATACCGCGAACGTTCGACGTGAATTAAACATCTTTAAACAGCACTTACCAAAGCCAACCACACCCGCTCATACTGTTTCGGTTGCACCCACCACATCCCCTTCTGTTTCGGCCCGCACCGCCATGCCAGAAAGAAGGTTCGGCGTGATCGCTCGATTACTCCGTCACTGGGGACGGAACGTCATCGCCACTGTTGGCGCATTCGCACTCGCACTCGGCGCACTGGTCCTGCTGCCCGGCACCGCCGAGGCCGCCGGCTCGCTTCCCTGTGACATCTATGCAGCGGGGGGCACCCCCTGCGTCGCGGCGCACAGCACCACCCGCGCCCTGTTCTCCTCCTACGACGGCGCGCTCTACCAGGTGAAACGCGCCTCCGACGGCGCGACCACCAACGTCGGGCTGCTGACCACGGGTGGTTACGCCGACGCGGCGACGCAGGATGCGTTCTGCGAGAACACGACCTGCCAGATCACCGAGATCTACGACCAGACCGGGAACGGCAACAACCTCACCGTGGGTCCGGCCGGCGGAGCGAGCGGCGCCGACCGGGCCGCGGACGCCTCCGAAATCTCGGTCACGGCCGGCGGCAACAAGGTGTACGGCGTGTGGATCTCCCCCGGCGTCGGCTACCGGTACACCGGCGCCGCGAAGGGCGTCGCGACCAACGGCTCCCCCGAGGGCGAGTACATGGTCGCCAGCGGCACCCACGTCGGCAGCAACTGCTGCTTCGACTACGGCAACGCGGAGAGCACGCCGGACGACACCGGTAACGGCCACATGGACGCGGTGAGCATCGCGACGACCTGTTACTTCGCGCCCTGCACCGGTTCCGGCCCCTGGGTCGAGGCCGACATGGAGAACGGCATGTTCCAGGGCGCCAACGGCTCCAACACCGCCAACCAGGGCAACAGCAGTACCTACGTGACAGCGGTGGTGAAGGACAACGGGCAGACGACCTATGCGATAAAAGGTGGCAACTCACAAACCGGCGGACTCAGTACCTGGTGGAACGGGTCACTACCAACCCAGGGCGGCTATATGCCGATGCACCGGGAGGGCGGCATCATCCTGGGCACCGGCGGTGACAACAGCAACTGGAACATGGGCACGTTCTTCGAGGGCGTGATGGTCTCCGGCTACCCGAGCGACGCGACCGAGAACGCCGTGCAGGCCAACATCGTCTCCGTCGGCTACAGCGGCGAGACGAACGTCCCCAACGGTCCGCAGGGCACCATCGCCGGCCCCGGTGGTCAGTGCGTCGACGTCGGCGGGGACGACACCGGCGTCGACGGCACCGCGGTCCAGCTCTGGGGCTGCCAGACCTATGCCGAGGACCAGCACTGGACCCACAACGCCAACGGCTCGCTGTCCACGATCAACCGCTGCCTGGACATCGACGGCGACGGCACCGCCTCAGGCACCAAGGTCGAACTCTGGGACTGCAACGGCGTCGGCGGGCAGCAATGGACACAACAGTCCAACGGCTCCCTGCTCAATCCACAGTCCGGGCTGTGTCTGGACGACCCGAGTGACAACACCGCCAACGGCACCCAACTCCAGATCTACGCCTGCAACGGAACCGCCGCGCAGCAGTTCTCGGTGAAGGGGGGCGCCCCGATCGTCAACTCGCCCGGCAAGTGCGCCGACGTGCTCGGCGACGACAACGGCGGCGACGGCACCCAGGTCGAGCTGTGGGACTGCCAGTCCTACTCCGTCGACCAGCACTGGTACCACAACAGCAACGGCTCGCTGGAGACGATGGGCCGCTGCCTGGACATCGACGGCGACGGC
>CAJCJE010000027.1 GCA_903970565.1 Candidatus Melainabacteria bacterium
AGAGTTCGTGGCCGGACCCGGCGGAAGCCGAGGAGGCCCGCGACGGCGCGCTGCGCACGGTCCGCACCCGCCGCGAGTTCGCGCTGCGCACCAACTACCGCAACTCCGCCGAGATCTTCGCACTCGCCGCCGACGTGCTCGGCTCCCTCGCGACCGCCGACGACCTGCCGATCGCGGTCCGCAAGACCGGCTTCGCCCCGTCCATCGTCACCACCGGCACAGCCGAACTCGCCGGCTCGGCCCGCGCCGCCGTCGGCGAACTACTCGGCGTCGTGGACGGCACGGTGGGCGTGATCACCGCGATGGATCGCCGGGACGAGGTGGCCGGTTGGCTGGCCGGGATCTCCGCCGATCGGCTGCGCGTGGTCGGCAGTCTCGAGGCGAAGGGCCTGGAATACGACGGCGTGCTGGTGATCGGCCCGGAGGAGATCCTCACCGAGTCGGTGGGCGACACCGGCCGGCGAGCGCTGTACGTGGCCCTGACCAGAGCCACCCAACGGCTCACCGTCCTGGCCACCACCTCGACCTGGATATCCGGCTGAGCCACCGACAGCACGATATTTCGCAACCGCTCCGATAGCACGACATTCCCCCACTGCCAAGCCAATTCCCCGAGTTGTCCACATCGCCGCCAACCATCCACAGCAGACGATCACAACCTTGATTCGCCTGCCAGCACCGATAGACTGGTGTCGGGGCAGCCCCCCGGTGAGGGTGGGGGTTTGTGTGTGGGTGTGTGGGTGTGTGGGGTTACCGGGGAGTCAGGGTAGCGGGATCGGTGCGGACGGGCTGTCGGTTGTTCGGGCGGCCTGCCGGTTTGTTCGGACGGGCTTCAGTTGTTGTTCGGACGGCCTGACGGTTGCGTCCGGGCGGCCTGTTGGTTGCGCTCGGCGGACTTCGTTTGCATTCGGGCGGCCTGTCAGTTTGTTCGGCCGGGCTTCGTTTGCGTCCGGCCGGCCTGTCGGTTGCGCTCGGCGGACTTCGTTTGCATTCGGGCTGGGTGAGGCCAGTCGGACGGCAGGTGCCGCGCGTCCGTCCGGCTGGCCTGACACACCCACGGGCAGCGGGGTTACTCCCACGGGCTGCGGGTGTTACTCCAGCACCACCAGGAGGTCGCCGCCTTCGACCTGCTGTACCGAGCCGATGGCCAGCCGGGCGACCTTGCCGGCCTTGGGTGAGGTGATCGCGGCTTCCATCTTCATCGCCTCGATGGTCGCGACCGTGCCACCGGCCGCGACCTCGGCGCCCTCGCCGACCTGGAGGGTGACCACGCCGGCGAACGGGGCGGCGACCTGGTTGGGGTTGGCGCGATCGGCCTTCTCGGCGGCCGGGTGGTCGGTGGCTACCGAGCGGTCGCGGATCGAGGTCGGGCGCAGCTGGCCGTTCAACGTGGTCAGCACCGTACGCAGGCCGCGTTCGTCGGCCTCGCCGACGGCTTCGAGTTCGATCAGCAGCCGCACGCCGGGTTCGAGGTCGACGGTGTACTCCTGGCCGGGTTGCAGACCGTAGAAGAAGTCCTTGCTGTTGAGCACGCTGGTGTCGCCGTAGCTCTCCCGGTGCGCGGCGAACTCCCTGGCCGGGCCGGGGAACAGCAGGCGGTTGAGGGTGTTGCGGCAGTCGGTGCGCAGCGCCTCGCGGTCGGCGTCGGTCAGCTCGGTGATGCCCTTGGACTCGGAGCGGCCGGCCAGCGCCTTGGTGCGGAAGGGCTCCGGCCAGCCACCGGGCGGGTCGCCGAGTTCGCCGCGCAGGAAGCCGATCACCGAGTCGGGGACGTCGAACTTACCGGGGTCGGCCTCGAACTCGGCCGGTTTCACGCCCGCGCCGACGAGGTGCAGGGCGAGGTCGCCGACGACCTTCGACGAGGGGGTGACCTTCACCAGGTGGCCGAGCATCCGGTCGGCGGCGGCGTAGGCGTCCTCGATCTCCTCGAACCGGTCGCCGAGGCCCAGCGCGATGGCCTGGGTGCGCAGGTTGGACAGCTGACCGCCGGGGATCTCGTGGTGGTAGACGCGGCCGGTCGGCGCGGGCAGGCCGGCCTCGAACGGCGCGTACACCCGGCGAACCAGTTCCCAGTAGGGTTCCAGGTCGCAGATGGCCTGTAGGTCGAGGCCGCTGGGCCGCTCGGTGTGGTCGGTGGCGGCGACGATCGCGGACAGGGAGGGCTGCGAGGTGGTGCCGGACATCGAGGCGACCGCGCCGTCCACCGCGTCCGCGCCGGCCCCGATGGCGGCGAGGTAGGTGGCGAGCTGACCGCCGACGGTGTCATGGGTGTGGATGTGAACCGGCAGGTCGAATTCCTTGCGCAGCGCGGAAACCAAAGTCCGCGCGGCCGGCGGCCGGAGCAGGCCGGCCATGTCCTTGACGGCCAGTACGTGCGCGCCCGCGCCGACGATCTGCTCGGCGAGCTTCAGGTAGTAGTCCAATGTGTACAGTTGCTCGGCCGGGTTGGACAGGTCGCCGGTGTAGCAGACCGCGACCTCGGCGACGGCGGTGCCGGTGGCGCGGACGGCGTCGATGGCCGGACGCATCTGTTCGACGTCGTTGAGGGCGTCGAAGATCCGGAAGATGTCGATACCGGTCCGCGCGGCCTCTTCGACGAAGGCGTCGGTCACGGCTTCCGGATACGGCGTGTAGCCGACGGTGTTGCGACCGCGCAGCAGCAT
>CAJCJE010000028.1 GCA_903970565.1 Candidatus Melainabacteria bacterium
AAACACATAGGTGACGTCATGCGTGCCTGCGAACCATTCGTACCGGGACCGAGTTATTTCTGCTCGCCGTACGGGGTCGTCTGGGAGCTGACGAACCGCCAGCGGTTGTGCTCGTCGCGGCGCAGCACCTGAATGGCCTCACCCGCGAGGGTGTGTTCACCGCCGTCGGGTGTACGGAGGAGGTTGCTCAGCGGTCCGGTGATGACCGCGATGTCGCCGAAGATCCGGATCAGCAACTCACCCCGGGTGATGTCGAGGTAGGGACGGCGGTTGGCGGTGTGTTCCAGTAGCTGGGTCTTGGTGTGCGTGATGCCGTGCCCGTGGGTGTACACGAGTGTGTCGTCGAGGAGTTCGTCGAGAGCGTCCAGATCCACCTCGACGAGTGCACGCTGCCGGCGCCGCTCCACGGCGTGCAGTTCGGCGGTCACCCGCGCATCGGGTGGTTGTGCGGTGGTGTTCATGGGGCTCCCGGCGGTTACGCGACCTGTTCGGAGACGGGTCTGGTGAGCTGGCCCAGAAGGGCGAGCCGAGTGAGTTCGGCCTTGTTCCCGACGCCGAGCTTGGCGCGGATGCGTTTGACGTAGGTGTCGACGGTGTGTGGGCTGATGCCGAGCCGGGTGGCGATCTGTCCGTGGGTCAGCCCGTGGGAGATCTGGCTGAGTACCTGCTCTTCACGTTCGGAGAGGTTCGGCCCGGGCGAGCCAGACCTTTCCGCCAGGGGCGGAACCGTGTGACCGTCCGGGATCACCTGCGTGCCGGCGGTCACGGCGCGCAACGCCGCGATCAGATTTTCGCCGGTTTCGCGCTTGTCGATGACACCAGTGGCGCTGGCTCGCAGATAGTCCTCGGCGGGCAGGGACAGGTCACCGAGCAGAACCAGGACCGTGGTGGTGCGAGCCGTCTCGGCGATGTAGCGCAGGCTGTCGGTGTCGGGTGAGCGTAGGGCGTCGGCGTCCAGCACGGCCGCGTCGGCGAGCCAGGACAGTTCCTCGGCCGGCGTGGTTCGGGCCGAGACGACAGTGATACCCGCGTCGTGGAGAACGTGGACGAATCCGACGAGGTAGACGGGGCAGCTGATCAGTGCGTCAATCCGTATCACGGTAACCCCACAGGCACTTGTATCGAAGTTCGCTACCATTGCCGGGCCAGTCCACTGACGACTGTTGGTTCAAACTGAAATCCTGGCCATCCTCTGTCATCTCCAGGTCGGCTGCCGGTCCCGTCAATCAGGGACATGAATCCTTCCCCCGACGCACCTAGCGATCGCCCGGGCGCCAGCGCGACCCTTACCCACCACATCGGAGCGTCGCCGGTTCATGTGACTGCGCCGCGGCAGCCGGTACTGCCTACGGTCGACCCCAGCAGTGACGAAAGGGGACGACGGTGGACCTCGGTGCGGTCATGGCTTCCTGCGCGCACTCGTCATGATCATCGTGGTCGCCCGGCTGTTGCGCTTGCTCTGTCGGCGGTTCGGGCAACCGGAGGTGGTAGGAGAGATCGCTGCTGGCAGCTTACTCGGCCTGACCCTGTTGTTCGGCCCAATCACCCGAGACCTCTTTGCCGCCGATATCCGCCCGGCGCTCGTGGTGCCGTTCGCGACGGTCCTCATCGGAGTGGCGCGGGCGCGGCCGGCCAGGCGCCCTCACCCAACGCTCCCGCGTGGATTGGGACGGTACAACATCTTCGGGGCGTTTCCGCTCGGCGCGGTCACGCTCCGGGAGAGCACCGCCACCCTGCGAGCGCGGGTGCTGACATGGACCGAGTGGATCGCCCGGACCGTGTTACAACCCTCGTCCTTCGCGGTGACTGGTTTCGCGGTTGAACTGTCCGGAATAGACCGTTGACAACGTGGCCACCCTCGGTAGCGGGCGTCGCGCGGCCTCGAGTCCTCGGCCGTCGCCGAGTTCGCACCACTACGGAAAGGAGTCGATGCCGTGAACCCGTTCGCCGACCCGGAGGGTCGTTTCCTGGTCCTCGTCAACGACCAGGACCAGTACTCGCTGTGGCCGAGCCGCCGGGAGGTACCGGCCGGCTGGCAGACCGTGCGCGCCGAGGACAGCCGGCAGGCGTGTCTGGACTACGTCGAGAACCACTGGACCGACCTGCGTCCGCTCGGCGCCCGCTGAGCGCGTACAGAACGGGCAGCCTGTGCTTGCTATCCAGAATTTCCTCGAAGAACTGCGCCTGGCCGGTGTGCAGCTGTGGCTACAGGACGGCAGGCTGCGCTACCGGCCGGCCGGCGCGCTCGACCGGGAGCGGTTGGCGGTGCTGCGCGAACGGCGTGTCGAAGTGATCGCCGCCATCCGCGCCGAATCGGTGCCGGTGCCGGTGGCGGTGGCGCGCCCGGACACGATCCCGCTGTCCGAGCACCAGCAGGGCATGTGGTTCCTCGATCGGATGGACCTGCTCGGGCCGGCCTACAACCACACCGCGCTGTACCGGATCACCGGTGAGCTGGACGTGCCGGCGCTGCGGTCGGCGATCACGGAGATCATGCGGCGCCACGAGATCCTGCGGACCGCCTTCCCCGCGCGCGACGGGGTCGGCGTCCAGGTGGTGGAGCCGGCAGGCGATCCCCGCTTCACGGTCCACGATCTGTCCGACCTCTCCTCGGCCGAGCAGGACCAGTGGTTGGACGAGCGCAAGCAGCTCTACCGCGAGCACAAGTTCGACATTTCCGTTGCCCGCAACTTCGGTACCGAGTTGGTCCGCCTCGGCCCGGCCGCGCACGTGCTGGTTTTCCGCGCGTACCACCTGGTGATCGACGGGTCCTCGTTCGCGATCCTGTTCCACGAGCTGCGCACGCTCTACGCGGCCTACCGGAGCGGGGCCCCGTCCCCGCTGCCCGCGCTGACCATGCAGTACGCCGACTACGCGCTGTGGCAGCAGGGTCGGGACCGCGCCGAGGGCAAGCGGCACCTCGACTACTGGAAGGACCGGCTGGCCGGCGCGCCGCATTCCCTCGACCTGCCGACCGACCGGCCCCGGCCGGCCGTGGCCGAACTCGCAGGCGACGTGATCCAGGTGCCGGTGCCGGCCGAGGTGACCGACGGGCTGCGCCGGTTGGCCCGGCAGCAGGATGCCACGCTGTTCATGGTGCTGCTCGCGGCGTTCCACACGCTGCTGTACCGGTGGAGCGGGCAGACCGACGTCAGTATCGGGATGATCGTCGACGGGCGGGCGCACCCGGAGGTCGCGGCCAACATCGGTCACTTCGTCAATCCGGTGGTGCTGCGGGCCGACCTGGCCGGGCGACCGACCTTCGTGGAGCTGCTCGGCCAGCTCCGGCCGCGGCTGTTCGAAGCGCTGGAGCACCGGCACGTGCCGTTCGACCGGCTGGTGGCCGAGCTACGGCCGCAGCGGGACCTCGCGGTACACCCACTGTTCCAGGTGCTGTTCACCCACCTGGTGATCAACGAGTTCGACCTCCTCGACGGGCTGGCCGTCACGTCGATCGAGGCGGCCGGACACAAGGCGATGTTCGACCTCACGCTGAGTTCCGCGGAGACCGAGGCGGGGGAACTGAGCGTCGGGATGGACTACCAGACCGCACTGTTCGACCGGGCCACCCTGGAGAACCTGGCCGGCTATCTGGTCACGCTGCTGGCCGGGGTGGTCGCCGCGCCCGACATGCCGATCGACGACCTGCCCCTGATGTCGGCCGCGCAGCGGCACGAGGTGGTCGAGGTCTGGAACGACACGGCCCACCCGTTCGACCACGGAACCTGCCTGCACCAGCTGATCGAGCGGCAGGTCGCCGCCACGCCGGACGCCATAGCGGTGGTGTTCGACGGCCGGGCGCTGACCTACCACGAGCTGGACGAGCGGGCCAACGCCCTGGCCTGGCGCCTGCGCGAACTGGGCGTCGGCCCGGACGAACGGGTCGGCATCGGTCTGCATCGATCACTCGATCTGCTGGTTGCCAACCTGGCAGTGCTCAAGGCCGGTGGGGCCTGTGTCCCGATCGACCCGACCTACCCGATCGCCCGCCAGCAGCTGATCGCCGAGGACGCGGCGCTGCGGCTGCTGATCCGCCCGACCGCAGGCGAGGACGCAGCCACCGAGTCCGCGCCGGTACTGGCGTTCGACGCATTCGGCACCCCGACCAGCGCCGCCGGCCCGGCGAACCCGGCCGACCCGGCCAACATCGCCTGGGTGCTCTACACCTCCGGGTCCACCGGCCGGCCCAAGGGCGTGGCCATGTCACACCGGGCGCTGCACAACCAGGCGCAGTGGCAGCGCCGCCAGTGCCCCGGCGGCCGAGGACGCACCCTACAGTGGGCCGCGCTCAGCTTCGACATCTTCTACCAGGAGATGATGACCACGCTGTCGGTCGGCGACACGCTCGTCCTGGTCAGCGAGGACGTACGGCATGACTTCGAGCGGTTGCTCGACGTCATCGAGGAACAGCGGATCGAGCGGGTCTTCATGCCGTTCGTGGCCCTGCGCGGGCTGGCCGAGCTGGCCGTGCGCCTCGACCGAGTCCCTCGGTCGCTGCACGCGGTGGTCACGGCGGGCGAACAGCTTCAGGCCACCCCGGCGATCCGGGCCTTCTTCGAGCAGCTGCCGAACTGCACGTTGTACAACCAGTACGGACCGATCGAGGTGCACCTGGCCACCTCCCACCAGCTCGACCACAACCCCGCCGGGTGGCCGGCGCTGCCACCGATCGGCCGGCCCTTCGACAACATACGAACCTATGTACTCGACGCCGAGCTGAGACCGGTGCCGCCCGGAGTGGCCGGCGAGCTGTTCGTCGGCGGGATCGCGCTGGCCCGCGGCTACCTGGGCCGCCCAGAGCTGACGGCGGAGCGGTTCCTGCCCGACCCGTTCGGCACCGGCGCCCGGCTGTACCGCACCGGCGACCGGGTCCGCTGGAACGTCGCCGGCCGGCTGGAGTTCATCGGCCGGTTCGACGACCAGGTGAAGATCCGCGGGTTCCGGGTGGAGGTCGCCGAGATCGAGGCGGTCCTCACCGGCTGCCCCGGGGTAGGCGAATGCGCCGTCGGCGCCCACCGGTACGGGGCAGGCGACCAGCGTCTCATCGCCTACATCGTGCCGGACTCCGACGTCCCGACGACCGCCACCGAACTCCGCGCCTTCCTGGCCGCCCGCTTGCCGGACTACATGGTGCCAGCCGCCTACCAGACGGTGACGGAGCTGCCACGCACGCCGAGCGGGAAGCTGAGCCGGCGGCTGCTGCCGCGGCCGGACGACGAGGCCGAGTGGGCCGGCGCGGCCGAGTACGAGGCACCGGGCACGCCGCTGGAGAAGCAGCTTGCCGCGATCTGGGCCGAGGTGCTGGACGTGCGCCGGGTCGGCCGGCGGGACAACTTCTTCGAACTGGGCGGCCACTCGCTGCTGGCGGTCGCCGTCGTCACCCGGCTCGCCGAGGTCACCGGACGGACGATCGCCCTGCGTACCCTCTTCGAGGCCCCGACCGTTGCCGGCCTCGCCGGCCGGCTGAGCAACGCCGAGCCGCGATGACCGTGCCTACCGGCGGAGGCCGGTGCCCGGGTCGGGCGTCCCGGTCCGCGTGCACCCGGACCGGATCGGGTTGCCGCCGGCGGGCGTGCGCCG
>CAJCJE010000029.1 GCA_903970565.1 Candidatus Melainabacteria bacterium
CGGGAGATGGTCGCGGTGCCGCGTCGGAAGCACATCGGTCGGACAACGCCGAGCATCGCCTGGCGCCAAACCATTGAAATTGCACGCAGAGTGCAGATATCGTGACCGGCACGTCGGGGGCCAACGGATGTCTGTCAATGATGATGGCGATGATGGCGAGGTCCCCATGACAGTAATCGCGGAAGACCTGCATCCCGGCCGCCCCGGCGGGGTGTCCTGGTTGTGGCGACGACAGCTGCCGGCGTATCCGGAGAACGGGCCGCGCGTTCTGCTCCTGGCGATCACCGTGTTGGCGACGGTGACGCTGTACTACGAGCTCTACGTCGGCGGCTCGGTGTCCACGCTGTTGTTGGCCAACCTGCACATGAGCTTCACCTTCTACGTGATCGCGCTGGCGTTCGGCAACCTGATCGGCGCGTTCGGCTCACTGTTCGCCGGCCTCACCGACCGGCTCGGTCGAGCCAATCTGGTCGTCGGCGGGCTGCTGCTGACCGGGGTGTTCACCGCGTTCGTCATTCCGACCGCGACCGACCGATGGTCCTTCACCATCGAGAGTTTCGTGGTCGGGCTGATCGAGGGCGTCTGTCTGGTGGCGACACCCGCGCTGATCCGCGACTTCTCCCCACAGGTCGGCCGGGCGACGGCGATGGGGTTCTGGACCAGCGGTCCGGTGCTGGGCAGCCTGATCGTCGCCCTCGTCGGCAGTGCCACCATTCCCGCCGTCGTCGGCGACCCGCACTTCTGGACCCACGAGTACCGGATCTGCGGGATCGCCGGCATCGTGGTGTTCCTGATCGCCCTGGTCGGCCTGCGCGAACTGTCGCCCCGGCTGCGTGATCAGCTGATGGTGACCATGCGCGACCGGGCCCTGATCGAGGCGCGGGCCAAGGGCATCGACATCGCGGCGGCGCTGCGGCATCCGTTCCGCCAACTGCTCAAGGCCGATGTGGTGATCTCCGCGCTCGCCGTCTCGGTGATGCTGCTGATCTACTACACCGCGGTCGGTTTCTTCGTCATCTACGCCACGACCGTGTTCGGCTTCTCGGTGTCGCAGGCCAACGGTCTCGGCAACTGGAACTGGGGATTCAACGTCATCGCGGTGATCGTGGTCGGGATCGTCTCCGACCGGCTGCGGGTGCGCAAACCCTTCATGGTGGTCGGCGGGGTCGCGACCATCGTCATGATCATCGTCTATCTGGAGCAGGCCGGCGGCCATCCCAGTTACGGGACGCTCGCGCTGATCCTGGCGACGCTGTCGTTCTTCCTCGGTATCGCGTACACGCCGTGGATGGCCAGCTTCACCGAGACCGTCGAGGCGCGCAATCCGGCGCTGACCGCGACCGGGTTGGCGATCTGGGGCTGGATTCAGCGCACGGTCGTGTTCGTGTCGTTCCTGATCATCCCGGTCGTCGTCCACTCGGTCACCCCGCTGGTCGACTACGGCGCCACGGTGTCCACCTACGCGGCGCAGTACCAGAGCCAACTGGCCTTCGCCCAGCAACATCCGGCTGTCGTCGCCGCCGCGACGAAGTACCGGGCGCAGCTGACCGACGCGGTGCGGTTCGCCCCGGAGCTGGCGGTGATCGAGGCGAACCCGGCACTGTTCACCCAACTGGCCGGCTATCCCGATCCGGCCACGATCCCGCCGAGTCTCCAGGCGCAGGCGCTGGCCGCGGCCGGCGGCGGCGTCCAGGGGCAGACCGTACTGGCGACCATCGTGGCCAACGAGCCGGCCATCGAGGGAGTGATTGCCGTTGCGCCGCAACTGGAGGCGGTCGCGCCCTACGCCGCGCAGCTGACCGCGCTGTCGAAGGTGCCGCCGTCGGTGACGGCCTATCTCCAGGCGCACGGCAACGCGGTGCAGCAGGCCTCCGCGCAGGCACCCGGCCAGTGGCGAACCTGGTACTGGATCTGTCTGGTCGGCATTCTGCTGTTCCTGTTCAGCATTCCGTTGCTGCGCGGACGGTGGCGACCGTCCGACGCGCGCCGCGACGAACAGGAACACGAGGCGCTGGTGTCGGCCGAGCTGGCCAAACTCGGCTCCTGACCCTGCTGGAGTTGCGCGGCAGGCCGGGAGTTGTCCCGGCCTGCCGCTCCCGCGTCGGGTCGGGTTCAGGTCTGCCGCGTCGACTTGCCGCGCCACTGGCCCATGCCCAGCGCGATGAGCCGCAGCTGGCACTCGGCGACGTGCACGGTCTCCTGCTGGGCCTGCGCCGACTGGTGATCGGACTCCAGCAGGGACATCACGATCGAGAGCATCGCACCGACCATCAGGTCGGCGGCGATCCGCAGGTCGTCGGAGGTCCAGTCGGCCATCCCCGGAAAGCGCCCGAGGTCGGTGGCCAGTTCGCTGGCGAACAACCGCAGCTCGGTGGCAATGGCCCGCCGCACGTCGGCAACGCCGCCGTACCGCTCGCGGGTGATGAACCGGAAATGTGACTGGTGCGCGTGGACCTGCCGGACCAGGGTCGCCACGGACCCCTCGATGGCATCCCCGGTCACCGTGCGCCGGGACTCGCGGATCATCTGACGCAGGGTCCGCATGGACTCCTCGACCAGCGCGACACCCAGATCCGACACGGACGCGAAGTGCCGGTAGAACGCGGTCGGCACGATCCCGACCTCGCGGGTCACCTCGCGCAGGCTCAGACTCGCCAGGCTGCGCTCGGCCAGCAGCCGCAGCGCGCCGTCGAGCAGGGCGGCTCGGGTGCGCTGCTTGCGTTCCTGTCGGGTGCCGACGGTCTCGACCATGTTCGTCACAGTACGGGGCCCCTCCTGTCGATCCGGATGTCCGCGGGGTCACAACCGAGTTGACATCATCCGACCGACCGTGTCCACTTATTTCAGTGGACATGTGTTCACCGAAACAGACGGGAGGAGCTGTCGTGGCGCTACGGTCACCTATGCGAAGCCGTCGACTCGGTTTCGTACTTCCTTTGCTGGAAGCCATTACCACTCCGCACGGCATCGATCGTTACCTCGAACTCGTGCATCCGATGCTCACCGTGCACGAGCTACGCGCGCAGGTGACAGCCGTGCACCGAAGCACACCGGACACGGTCACCCTGACACTGCGCCCGAGCTGGCGGTGGCGGGGCTTCCGGGCCGGGCAGTTCGTCCGCGTCTCGGTCACCATCGACGGCGTGCGGCGCAGCCGCTGCTACTCGCCGAGTTGCGCGCAGCAGCGGGCCGACGGGCAGATCGA
>CAJCJE010000030.1 GCA_903970565.1 Candidatus Melainabacteria bacterium
CGACCGCCGCGAGGGTCGCCGGCAGGCGCAGCACCAGCAGCGAACCGGGCGCCACCTGCTGGGCGAGACCGGCCAGCACCGGCACCAGCGGTGGTTGGTCGAAGTAACCCCACGCGGGATAGTCGTGCCCGGCGACCACGAAGTACGCCTCGTCGAAGAAGTACCCGTAGTTGCGGCTGGCGATCAGCAGGAGCACCCCGGTGATCCCGGCGACGAGCAGCACGGTCACGGTGGCAAACGGTGGCCTGTGGGACACCGCGTGATCCGACGCTGCGGCGGGCACGGTCGCTGTCTCACTGGCGGTAGTCATATCTCCACCAAACCGCGACGCACCGTTGCGGCGAAACCGTATCTGGTGGTCAGGTCGGGCGACGATAGTTGATGTGAGCGAATGTGGTTACACAACATTCGACGTCACTCAACAGTGAGATCCTCATACCGATCGTAGCGACCGGACCGGCCACAACCATCGGGGACACGAACGCAACTTTCCGACGCATCGGACATGGCGACGGTCACGCTACGGTAGGTGTCGATCACCTTCACCGTGGTCGGACGAGGAGACCAACTCGACCGACCACTCGAACAGGGAGACGCAGAGATGACCCAGGACAAGATCTCGTTGGCCAGCGGCGCCTCGGCCGCCAAGGCGCTGGACGTGACCCGCGCCGTGCTGGAGAAGGAGGGCTACTCGTGGGTGCCGACCGGCGGCACGAGCGCCGAGGCCCACGAGGGCGGCAAGGCGGAGATCAGCCACCGATCCCGGAAGCTGCTGCTCGGCGTCGAGGCCACCGACAGCCAGCTGGTGCTGAAGAAGCTGAGCAACGGCGCCGTGGGTTTCATGGTCGGCATGGGTGCCGTGCCCGCGATGCGGGTCACCCGGAAATTCAGGAAAGCCCGGCGGGCAGTCGAAAAGGGACTGGCCGGCGCCGGGCTCGCCTGACCAGCGAGAGCAGGTCGGTTACCGCCGCGCGGCCATTCGGAGAAAGAGCAGGCCGGCGAGGATGGCTACCCCGGCACCGATCTTGCTCGCCGGCAAGGCGTGCTGGTTGCTGAAGGTCGCGACAGCACCACCGATCAGAAAAACCGCGAGTACGAGTGCGACCAACCGCCGGCCGGCGGAACGTGTCCCTGCCATGACGTGACCCCTTTCCAGAAGCTGTGTTCACTCCGGGCCCGACAACGGAACCCGGGTGACTTCAGTGAATCAGTCGTGCGGTTGCTTAACCAGTCATCATAAGTTGGCTTCTGGCCATCAAAAGGTGATCGCCCGGCTGATGACCGACTCCCTTTCCGGTGCGACCGGCGGCACCAGCACGCAACGACGGAATATCCACATGTCCTCGGGTTCAACCTTCGTCGCCGGTATTCGTCCAACCCAGTCGGATCAGCGGTTCGACGGGGCGCGGAAGGAAGGACTCCACGATGTCGGCCGCACCCTGCGCCCCGCCGAGGTCGCGGATCTCCGTCTGGATCGCCGTCAGCCGCCGGGCGATCTCCGGGTCGTCGGCGACCTCCTCCACCGCGCGGCGCAACAGGTGCGGAGTCAGTTCGTCGATCTGCAAACGCTGGCCGATACCGAGTTCGACGAGCCGGTCCGCCGAGGCGAACTGGTCGACGTTGAGCGGCACGGCGACCATCGGCACCGCGTGCCACATCCCTTCGACGCAACCGCCGGAACCGGCATGGGTGACGAAGACGCTGGCATGGTCGAGCACGGTCAGCTGCGGCGCGCGCCGCAGCACCTCGATGTTCGAGGGCACCTGGCGAAGTTCCGGTGAGTCCGTGTTGGGGCCGGCGACCAGCACCACATGCCAGTCCGAGTCGGCGAACGCCTCGACACAGGTCGAGTAGAACTCCGGGCAGTTGCTCCAGGTGTTGCCCAGCGACGCGTACAGCACCCGCCGCCCGTCCTCGGGCGGAGTCCAGCTGCGGTCGGCGATCCGGTCGGAATCCAGGCAGGGGCCACCGAAGTACACCGACGCGGGGGCACGTTCCGCGCCCGGTTGAAGGGCCCGGGGAACCACCGACAGGATGGCGTCGGGACGACTCTGGAACTCGAAGGCATCAGTGGTGATTCCGTTGTCGGCCAACCACTTGTTGCACCGCTCGTAGTACACCGCGGCCGAGTCGGCGGAGCCGAGTCCGGCCAAAACGTCGGCATCCTCCTGCGCGTCGTCCTCCTCGGCGGTCCAGCTCAGCGGCGTGATCGACAGCTGCACGATCGGCACGCCGTAGCGGTGTGCCAGTACCGGGGCGGTCATCGCGCCGGGATCGGCCAGCACCAGCTCGGGTGGTTCGGAATCGTAGCGCTCGATCAGGCTCGGCAGCGCCAACATCGCCTCTTCCAGGAAGATCTGCATGACCTCGCCGGCGTCCTTGGGGATCTTGGTGACCCCGTTGGCCTTGCCGGCCTGCACATCCGGCAGCAGCGACGGAAGGGCGACGACCTCGGCCCCGGTACGCGCGACCAGATCGCGCTGGGCGGCACCGATCGCGTAGCTGACCTGGTGACCGCGACCCACGAGCAGCCGAATCAGTTCCAGTGTCGGAAAAATATGACTTTGGGAGGTGAGACCGACCATCGCGATACGCCTGCGCACAGTTCGACGCTAGTCCGCCCGCAACCGGATTCGAGTACCGACCACCAGGTACTTAGCAGTTTCCTCAGTCATTCACCGAGCTGCCGGTCACGCTCGAACACATGAGTTTTACTGACCCGCATATCTGCCCCTGAGGAGAATCCCGTGAAAAATCGTAGTGGGAGGCGCTGGCGCTTAGTCGTCATGATCGCGTCCGGCACCCTGTTATCCGGCCTGCTGGTGAGTGCCGCGAGCACCACGGCGGCAGCCAGCCAGGCTGCCCCGAAATCCAGCATGGACAACCTGATTCCTCGTCCGGTCGACGTCACGCCCGATCCGGCGGCGACGTTCCAGCTGACCAGGTCGACAGTCATCACGATTTCCACCGCCCCGGCGGTGGGGCCGGGCGGTAGCCAGGCCGGTGACCAGGCCCGGCAGGCAGCCGATCTGCTCGCCGGCGAACTCCGTCCGTCGACCGGTTTCGCCCTTCCCGTCATCCCGGTACCCGGCTTCGTCACCCTGCCGGGCATCGCACTCCAGCTGACCGGTGACCAGACCGGGATCGGTCCTCAGGGCTACCGGCTGGACGTGACCGACCGGAGCGTGCGCATCCAGGCCGGCACCTTCGCCGGTCTGAGCAACGGCGTGCAGACCCTGCGCCAGCTGCTGCCGGCCAAGGTCATGGCCACCACCGTGCAGAGTGGACCGTGGCAGATCCCCGGTGGACACATCCTCGACTACCCGCGCTACACCTATCGTGGCGCGATGCTGGACGTGGCGCGGTACTTCTATCCGGTCTCCTTCGTCGAGCAGTTCATCAACGAGATGTCCTACTACAAGTTCAACTACCTGCACC